>JAFWXG010000136.1 GCA_017523005.1 Clostridia bacterium | reverse complement strand
CTAACAGCTTAATGATTACAAGCGGTGGTCAGCAGGTTGCAGACCTTACCGCAAGATGTCTTATAAACGAGGATGATGTAGTAGCTGTAGAAGCTCCTACATTTATAGGTTGCTTAAACGCACTTCGTTCATACAAAGCAAACTGTATCGGTCTGCCTCTTGAAAACGACGGACTTGATGTTTCAGCTTTAGAAAACTTATGTAAAGAAAAAGAGGTTAAACTTTTATATACAATCCCGACTTTTCACAACCCGATGGGTGTAACAATGTCACTTGAAAAGCGTAAAAAGGTTCTCGAACTTGCAGAAAAATATGATTTCATGATTTTAGAAGATAATCCTTACGGCGAACTCCGTTTTTCAGGGGAAGATGTGCCGACCATGAAGTCTATGGACAAAAATAACAGAGTAATTTACGCAGGCTCGTTGTCAAAAGTAATTGCTCCCGGACTTAGAGTTGGTTGGGCTGTTGCGCCAACTCCCATTCTTGAAAAAATGGTTGTTGCAAAACAGGTTGTTGATGTGCATACAACAATGCTTTCCCAGATTGTTGCACACAAATTTATTACAGATAAAGACTATCCTAATCATATCGAGCGTTGCCGTGCGCTTTACGGAAAGAAATGTCAGCTAATGCTTGACTGCATCAAAGAATATTTCCCACCTGAAGTAAGCTATACAACTCCAAACGGTGGTTTGTTCTTATGGTGTGACATGAACAATGGTTTAGACAGTGTAGATGTTATGAAAAAAGTTATGGAAAAGGGTGCTGTGTTTATCCCAGGCTACACATTTATGACAGATACTTCAAAACCCACATCTACATTCCGTCTTAATTATTCAATTCCGTCTGAAGATGAAATTAAAACAGGCATCAAGATAATTGGCGATGTATTAAAATCGCTTAAATAAAAGGAGAAAGTTATGGAAAAGAAAAGAATTTTCAGCGGTATTCAGCCGTCAGGAGCACTCACAATAGGAAACTACCTGGGCGCACTCAAAAACTGGGCACAGCTGATTGATGAATATGATTGTATTTTTTCAGTTGTTGATTTGCACGCAATCACAGTGCGTCAGGACCCCAAAGAACTCAACGAAAGATGTTTAGGCTTGATTGCTCAATATATTGCTTGCGGAATTGATCCTGAAAAATGCACAATTTTTATTCAGTCACATGTTCCCGCTCACGCAGAATTAAGCTGGATTTTAAATTGCTATACCTACATGGGCGAATTAGAGCGTATGACACAGTTTAAGGATAAATCCTCGCGTCATGCAGATAATATTAACGCAGGTCTTTTCACCTACCCTGTGTTGATGGCGGCAGATATTTTGCTTTATCAGGCAGATTTAGTGCCTGTAGGCCACGACCAGAAACAGCATTTAGAACTTTGCCGCGATGTTGCAGAACGCTTTAACCGCATTTATGATGACACTTTCAAAATTCCGGAAGGATATATAGCAAAAATGGGTGCAAGAGTTATGGACTTGCAAAATCCTGAGAAGAAAATGAGTAAATCAGAGCCTGCAGGTTCTATTGCTTTACTTGAAGATATCGCATCTGTTACTAAAAAAATTAAGCGTGCTCAAACCGACTCACTGGGTTATGTTAAGTTTGAAGAAGGCAGACATGGCATCAATAACTTAATTTCAATTTATGGTGCGGTCACAAGAAAAACCGCTGACGAAATCGAAAACGAGTTCCAAGGAAAAGGTTACGGCGACTTCAAAAAAGCTATCGCAGAAGCACTCGTCGCAGAATTAGAGCCAATTCAGGCGAAATATCAGGAACTTATGAATAATAAAGATTACTTAAAATCTGTTTATACTTCGGGTGCGGATCGCGCAAGAGAAATTGCAGATGAAACTATCCGCAAGGTACATCAGAAAATTGGTTACATCGAAAGGTAATTTAAAATGAATATCACAATTTTGTTGATTTCGGCATTTTTAGTAGCATTTTTAGCATCATTCGCATCAACACCCCTTGCTATTAAAATTGCACATAAAATCGGAGCAGTAGATGTTCCTAAAGATAAAAGGCGTATGCACGACCACCCAATCCCAAGACTTGGCGGAATTGCTATTGTGTTTGGATTTTTAGTTGCTGTAACCTGCTTTTGCATTGTTCCTAAAGAATTTATAGGAATAATCTTAGGTGCTTTGATTATTGTAGGCTTAGGCATCTTAGATGACAGAAAGCCAATCCCCGCAGTTATTAAATTTTTGGTACAGATTTTAGCAGCTTGCATACCTGTTGCGTTTGGCGTAAAAATAGAGATTTTTACAAATCCAAACCTGCTGTCTGCCACAGAATACTGGGTACTTGGCGGATTGTCTATACCCATTACAATTTTATGGATTGTAGGGCTTACCAACGCAGTAAATTTAATTGACGGTCTTGACGGACTCGCAGCTGGTGTTGCGTCTATTTCTTCAGTCTGCCTGCTTGCTGTAGCTTTACTTGTCAGCGAATGGAACATCGCCGTTTTCACTGCTCGTCTTGCAGGTGCTTGTTTTGGATTTTTGCCATATAACTTCAATCCTGCAAAGATTTTTATGGGGGACTCAGGATCTACATTTTTAGGATATATGTTAGCCTGTATCTCCATCGAAGGACTGTTTAAAGGCTATGCAATAATCTCATTTGCAGTTCCGCTTTTGATTGTTGCGCTTCCGCTGTTTGACACAAGCACAGCAATACTTCGAAGAATTAAAAACAAGAAACCTATTATGTCGCCCGATAGAGGTCATTTGCACCACAAATTGATTGATATGGGATTTTCGCAAAAACAAGCGGTGCTTATTTTGTACGGAATTTCCGCACTCATGGGAATTTCTGCAATAATTATTACAGGCTTTGGTACACTTCGTGCTTTGCTTTTGTTAAGCACAGTAATTTTGTTTATTGGAATATCGATGTTTTTCATGAAAAAAAATCAAAATAACGATTAAAAAAAACGAGCTTACGCTCGTTTTTTTATTGCTGTTGCCAACTTTTTAATCAAATCGTTACCATAAGCATATCTCTTCAGATATTCCATTGTTTCATCTGAAAGTCCCGCTTCCCTTTTTATAATATCAGCATCGCTTTCATTCAGCATTTCTTTAAAGCTTTTCCATACTGCCCAATCATTCTGTGACATAGAAGCAGGGCAAAGCTTTCCTGATGCGTCAAAATGTCTTACTACTCTTTCAGTCGGAACATTAAGCTCTTTCATCAAATCCTTTACACATAAAACTGCATTTTCTAAAGCCACATTGTAATCTCCGTCAGAGTTTATACAAATTTCAACGCCTACGCTGTTATTATTGGTAATTCCGTTCTTTCCTTTTCCATCCCCACAATGCCAGGTGTAAAATTTGTTATAATCATTAACCCTTAATGCAACTTTATCATCTACAAATATGTCTGCTGAAGACTGTCTGTCAGCCGAGTTAAAATATTTAAAATGAGCATTTGCATCAGCACCTTTATTTTTATTGCCCGTGTCATGAATTACAATATAAAGAATTTTATCTGTCCTTTTTGATTTGTTATAAGCAATCTGCATATTATTTATCCTCCTGTTTTTTAAGCAATATTTCTAAACTGTCGCGAAGCCATTTGGGATAGCTTATTCCCATCATTCCCATATTTTCAAGTATACTTATACATTCATTGGCAGTAAAAAATATAATAGCGGTGTTACGGCAAAAAGCGTCATCGCCTATAGTACGGCTTAAAAAGGTAATCACAATAACAAGCATAAGCTGACAAACCTTTCTAACTGCTCCTTTTACAGCTGCAGACGAGCTTAATGTACCTCCCTTTGACTTTGTACTCTTATGAAATACCGTCGCAAGCAAAATACCGCTTGCAAAATCAATAACCATAGCAATGCAAAGCATTTGAAACATTGGGTCAAATCCACCAAAAAGATAAGCCATAATTCCTGATAACCCTATTTTGATTATTTCTATAGTTTTTTCCATTCTAAATCTCCTTTAAAAAGCGTATACCTCTACTTTGAACGGATAAATATAATAATCATAAATTTCCTGGTACCTATTATACTCATCACAGGTAAACTGAAGCTTAATTCCATTATCAGTTATAAGCTTACACTTGACCTCCTCCGGCAATCCATCACCTCCGAAATCAAAATTTACAGCATTAAATGCCTCACTTATGTCAATCTTGCTTGCTCGGGTTGTTGTGTAGTAATACCCTGTATAAAAAGATTGTATCGGATTTTGAGTGTTTATAAAAACAAATGTCTGCCAATTAGTTGGTTCGTTAACACCGTTTACGCCACCACCTGAAAATCTCAGCAAATAATAATTATATGTGTGACCTACCTCTGACAATATTATTTCCTGCTCAGGCATCGTAATAACCTCTGTTGCTTTCATTGCAATGCCTGCGTCAGATGCATACATAAACGGGACTTTTCCTTTCGCGTAACATCTTTTGTCTGAAACCACCCCATCTTCTGATATTTCAGCCAAGGGCACAAAATTTCCGCTTGGAGCTGTTGTTGAAATTACAGGATATGCTTTATTTTCTTCAACAGAAGATTTTAAATAAACATAATGCTTGCCTTCGCCTTCTATAATAAGTTCTTCAGGTTCAACTATTGTGATAATTGTTCCGTCTTCAAAAAAGGCAGTACCTGTATTGATAGTTGCTACTCCATCAGCAACAGTTACCTTAAGCGTATCATTGTTTTGAGGGACAACCCCTGCACCGCCTTTACTATATATAATGTCATTTAGCTTTGAAATCGAATATGGAACACCATTTTCAAAAGTGTCTTCAATACCTTTTGACACAAAAAGCTTTGTAATATTATTTAACTCGAATGCCCCGACCGTTTGATTATCAAAAAATGAATATGTATAACTCATATCATTCCTCCTTCTGCTTAATTTAAAGCTTCTAATTTTACTTCTGTAACAGGCTTTGATGTATCTGTTTTTACCGATACAACCTGCATATTTATCAAACCTTTTTCTAAGCCTATATTCTTTTCAACTGATACTATTTCCCCAACATCTACTGTAAGTCCATAAGGGACAAATCTCCAAGTTTCATGAGGAATATTAGACTGCTCTAAATATGACGGAACATCTATTTCATTTAAATCTCTTAAGTCTGTTTCCCGCACCAAAATAGGATTTTTCTCTAATGTCATGTACCTTATACGATATTCCTGCTTAATATCAGAAACCTTTAATTCTCCGTCTTCAGTATCGCAATAAATATATTGTCCTGATTTAATTTTGAGCGTGTCTATATATCCGTCACTTTCTGCAACATACTGCTTCATAAAGTTGTTTGGATCAAAATTATATGGGCGCCTATTCCCCACTTTCCATGTACCGCAATCTATAAAATATGATGTATAATATCCCGCATTTTTAACTGTATCAAAGCTACTGTTACATATAATATCTGAAAGATTTCTGTTTCCTGCTGATAAACGAACATAATTTGTTTTGGGATGTATAAAAGATGCACTAAATGATTTATCTTGTGACGAGAAGGATATTTTTAATCCTATATTCGTATCCTTAAGAGCAGATTTTACAACATCGAAAAGAGTAGGCTTTCTTAGTGAAATTTGTTTGTGAGGCTGGTCTTCCTCCTGTGCTGAAATATTTATATGAGGGGCATATTGCTTGATAACTTCAGCAACTAAAGTGTCTGGTGCACCATAATAAGAAAAAACATCTTGTGGTATAATTCTCCGTAAAAGCAATGCATTTAAAGATTTTACCGTTAAGCTTAAATATTCTCCCTTTATTGAATAATCTGTAACAAGTCCCTGCTTTCCGTCATACTCTGCAATCAGCGCTTGTTCATTTAAAAACAGGTCAAGCACATTATGTGTTTCTAAAAAGACAATTTCGCATTCTCCCGTTTCAAGCAAACACTCTTCCCATACAACCTTAATATAATCATTACAGCTCAATCTCAAATTGCCATTAGCATCATAAAATCTGATATCCATCTTTACCTCCTATACAATTCCCTCGGTGTAATTTACGGTATAAAAACATTCACACCTTACATCTCCCGATGAACTGAAAACTAATGTATTTTCTCCTGGCACCAGATAAAAATCACTTAAATATGATATATCAGAAAGATTAGGCAATAAGTTTTCTCCTTTGTTGTTTACAACTTTCCTGTCAGGAATTGAGATTTCAATGTATTCTCCTTTTTCGATTGGTGTTAAAATACTGATTTCTGCGTTTGTGGTAAGGTTTTTGATGTTAAATTGATTTTGTATATCATCGCCATAGTTTTTAATGATAATTACAGGTTCAGATTTTACCTGTCCGGGATTATTTATTTCGCCAATAGAAACTCGTTTAGATAGCATACAAGGAAGTGTAAAGTATGTTTTTAAAAGTCCGACTCTGCCGTAGATATATTGGTGTGTAGGCTGTTTGTCATGAAAATACGGCTTATCACATACAAAAACGATTTCTCCTTCACACACGCCGTTTTCTAATTGTTTTCTGTCAAGAAATTTAACACATCTTGCATCAATTACACGCTCCGAAAACGGTGAACTTAGGGTTAGCGTTCCTTCGTGATATAAAATTCTCGCAGCATCTACTGCTTTCTGGTAATCGCCAAACAAATGACCTTTCATGGTTATTGTTCGTGGCAAATCTCTCGCATTTATAATCTTCTGACCTTCTATAAGTCTAAATACGGCTGTTAAAACTTCCTTTTGCGGCATAGCAAGTCCCTCTATGTAAATTGGTTCCATTAAAGGGTTTTCGCCGCCAAACAGCTCAATACACCCATACATATTTTCATAAGAAACATTAACCATCGATTTTATTACCTCCCTGCCTCTTATAAATTACAGAAAAGCGGAAAGTTAAAAGTCCTTCGCCGATAGCGCTTTTAATGACTGTACCGCCATCTGCAATCATGATTTCTATAATGTTTATATCCTCTGATATAAAAGGTGGCTTAGTATTACAAATTTCATGTTGCAACTGTTCAAGGATTTCATGATTTTCTGCGCTCTCCATACTGTCTCCCGAAAACAAGCAATACATTTCTACTTTAAAATCTCTTTTTTCAAGCGTATTTCCGTTCAAATATCTGCTTAAAATTTTCTGACCGGGCTCTACTTTTAATGTTAGTCCGGCATAGGCTCCGCCCGAGTAATCCAAAGTTACACCGCCGTTTATCTTAGATACGGCAGGCAATTTGCTAAGCCATATCATAAACTGTTTCATCATAGAAATACCCTCCTTTCGCCCGCATAGGTTAAAAAGCGTCTTGCCGCGAGCAAAGCAAGACGCTTTTTTTAACATTTATCGCAAGGATAAAGCAATATGCTTAAACGCTTCGCTCACGCCCGACTGGCAAGCTGAATATTTTCTTACTGTGCGTATTTGACCATCTAAAATACAGCGGTCACCACACGAAACAGGAATATTTTCGGAAGTGAAAATTCTTACACCTATTTCGCTGTTATTTTCAGCACCGCCTAACTGTTCACGGGAAGAAAACTTTTCGTTAACCATACAGCCACCGCGATATACTAAAATATGTCTTATCAGATTATCGCTGTACTTTGCTTTATGATAAATTTCAATTTGTGTTTTTCTCACACATCACACCCCCGATATAAGAGCTCAGCAGGGAAAAATAATGATGCTACTTTTAAAAGTTCCTCATATCCGCTTTGAGATGAGTAAGTGCGTACAAAACCATCCCATTCTTCTCTTAAGATATTCGAACTTTCTAATTTGTCATATATGCAATCACAAAGCGCACACAATCCGATTTTGACATCTTCCGATTCATAATCTATATCAAAAGAAGGATTAGAAATCTTTCTTAAAAACGCCTTTGCATAAAAAATTATGCGTTCAAATGTGCCCTCATCTTTAATTTTATCTCCGCCAAATATGGCATTATAAAACGAATACATATTTAATCCCTCCTAAACTTTGGCAATTATGCCAATTTGATTGAGGTATAAATGCCGTCTGCTTTATTTTCAAATACATCTGCAAGACCATAAATTCTGTAGCCGTATTTATAGGCATCTGCGGTCTGGTTAGCATCAGGAGTAATCACTTTTGGTGCAGCGTGCTTTGTAATCTGTAATACAGCACCCTTATGTACAGCCATAAAGTTAATTTCATCGCCTGAAACTACAAAACCGCCTTCTTCCTGACCGCTTGTTTCGCCGTCCTGTAAAGTAACTTCTGTGTTAAAGCGAGACTTCGGAACAGTTATAACCTCTTTAAAGCTGTTTAAAACTTCTTTGGAAACAGTTGTATCTGCAGCATCAATCATGTCCTTTAAAGCAGGAGTGATGAATAAATATCGTTCTGTTTCAGGGACTTCGGCATCATCCATCTTAGACTTTGCAACACGGATAGCATCTAAAATTTCTTCTGCTGTAGACAAAGTTTCTTCCTTTGTTGTACCCTGAGCGGAATATTTAGAAAAACGAACCGCATCAAGCTCGGGCACAACCTTTGTTCTGATGAATTCGCCTGCTAATGAACCGAATGCAATACCTGCAGTTTCTTCGTTATCCATAGCATCGACTGTAAATGCTCTGCCTCTTTCGTAATCGAAAGGAACTGTTTCTAATGTAAGTTCAACAGAACCGTCGATATAACCTGAATTTCTTGAATAGTTTCCAAGACCGTCCATGCTCATTTTTGGTACAATAATTTCAGATGCGTTTGCACCCTGTTTAAACAAGGTAGAATCGCTTTCCAAAACGCCTGTTTTAGATGATACTGCATAAACTTCATCTAAAATAGTTGCATACTTTTTAAATCTTTCAATACTCATAATTTTTACCTCCGTAAATTAGTTTTTATAAGGAAACGCCATGAATATTAAGGCGCTTCGATATATCAGTTTAAAGGCCAAGCGCTCTGCGGATTTGTTCATCTTCATCTTCCGCATCTCCGCCTGCAGGACCTGAAAATACAGGGTCTGACTGATTAAACAAATAAGGATACTTGTCTTTTAAAGCAGAAACTGTTTCTTCTGCAGTACCTTCTTCAATGCCCTCGTTTTTTATAACACCTTTTGCTGCAGACAAATTGCGGACTCCCGCACCTAAAAGCTCTTTATCAAGCTTATCGTCTGCCATTTTATTTAAAATTGCTTGTCTTTGTTCATCACTTAAACCAAGCTCTTCTAAAAATGTCATATCCATGGCGATTTCTCCTTTCGCTTAAATTTTACTGTTATCGGGATACAGATATTGTCTTACCTCTTGCGGTTCTAAAACCCCATGTTCAATGAGAGCAAGCAAGTCGGCAATTTCATCTCCCTTTCCGCTTAAAACGGAATCGTCAAAATAGAATTTAGCCTCTGCGGTTGCAGATTTTCTCTTTCCGTAAAGGCAAAGCAATGACGCGGCGGCATCTAACATATCCTGTAAAGCACATTTTAAAATGCTCTGTAATTCCTTAACGGCAGCGTATGTTTTTTGCCTTGAAATTTTCAGTTCTGTTGCAGTTCGTGCAGAAGAACTTACATCTGAAAATGTACCTCGTGCAAGTGAACAGCAGTCCTCTATTCGCTTTAATATGCAATCAAGACCTGAAATTAAAGACTGCTCTCTAAATTCTGGAGTCCAGTCTTTAAACAGATTGTCCTCCG
>JAFWXG010000135.1 GCA_017523005.1 Clostridia bacterium | reverse complement strand
TTCCTGCTGACGCATAAGGCAGAGTGTACTCGTTATTTTTGTCGAAATACTTGCTCTGAAATCCTTTGTTTACATACTTTATATTTTCCATTGATGAAAAATCTGTTTTTTGAAGCAAATCTTCCTTGATTGCAGTTTCTGCCGCATAGTCTGACAAAATAACCATATCGTAGGCGCCATTGTTTATACGGAGTTCTTCAAGCATTTCGTCGTTGGTTTCAGCCGCACGGACCTTAACATTGATCCCTGTTTCTTTCGTAAAATCATCTAAAATATTGGCAGGAAGATAGCCCTTCCAGGTAAGTACGGTAATTTGCTCAGGCAAAACCTCTTTTCCGCAGCCCGAAAAGGTCAACACAAGAATGCCTGCAAGCAATAAACATAAAAGTCTTTTCACTTCCTTGACCCCCTATTTTAATTCTATTTTCTTTTTATTCTCTGACTCTCTGTACAAAACAAATTTATTTCCTATCGCCTGAACAGGTTCAGCCCCTAAAAGCTCAGCCACCTCGTTACAATATTCCTTTGCCGACTTTTCAGCATTTTCAAGAACATGGACTTTTATAAGTTCTTTTGCCTCTAATGCTTCTGAAAGTGTTTTAATAAGTGCGGTATCAACACCGCCTTTCCCTAACTGATAAAGTGCAGGCAAAGTATTTGCAAGTCCTCTTAAATATGCACGCTGTTTACTTGTAATCATTTTTTTAATTCTCCAATCTCTTCTAATGCCTCTTTATTTTATCATATTTCCTAAAAACAATCAAGGAAAAAATTAAACTTTACAAGTTAAGCTTTTTGTAGTATACTATTTAATATATAAATGTGTCAGAATGGAGAATTTAAATGACTTTCAGAGAAACTCTAACCGAAAAAGTAAAACAGGCATTTATAAAGGCAGGATATGATGAAGCTTACGGCTTGGTAACAGTATCAAACCGCCCTGACCTTTGCCAATATCAGTGCAACGGAGCCTTACCGCTCGCAAAGGTTTATAAGAAAAAACCAATGGATATTGCAGAGGAAATTGCCTCCCATTTAAAAGATGACGAAGTATTTAAGTCTGTAATTGCTTGTCCGCCGGGATTTTTGAACATTTCAGTTTCTGACAAAGCACTTACCGACTACATAAATTATATGCAAACTGCAGAGAAATTTGGGTTTGAGGAAACAGAAGAAAAGAAAACCGCAATCATTGACTACGGCGGTGCAAATGTAGCAAAATCACTGCATGTAGGTCATCTGCGTTCTGCTATTATCGGTGAGTCTGTAAAGAGAATTTTAAGATTTTCAGGCCATAACGCAATAGGAGATGTGCATCTTGGCGACTGGGGTTTGCAGATGGGTATTGTTATATCAGGAATTATCGAACAGTTTGGAATTCCTAAGCTTCAGACCGAAGAACAAAGAGAAAAAAACATTACCATTTCCGTTTTAGAAAAAACCTACCCCGCTAAAAGTAAGGAAGCAAAAGAAAACGAAGAAGTTATGGCAGAATGTAAGCGCCTTACAAAAGAACTTCAAAAGGGCGAAGGCATTTACTTTGATATCTGGAAAACAGTTTTAAAGGTTTCTAAAGCAGACCTTAAGAGAAACTACCAAAGACTTGGTGTTAATTTTGAGCTTTGGTACGGCGAGAGTGACACAAGAAATGTGACAGGCCCTATGATAGAAGATTTAAAACAGCGAGGGTTTGCTCACATGGACGACGGTGCACTCGTAATTGATATCGCAGAAGAAACAGATAATCCTCCACTTCCGCCATTTATCTTAGAAAAATCAGACGGTGCGATTTTATACAGCACTACAGATTTAGCCACCATTTTACAGCGTCAGGACGAATTTGACCCCGGACTTATCCTTTATATAGTTGACAACCGTCAGGGCACACATTTCAAGCAATTATTCAGAACCGCAGAAAAGACAGGTTTAAAATCGCCTAAAGCAGAGCTTTTCTTTGCTGGATTCGGTACTATGAACGGTGCCGACGGAAAGCCTTATAAGACACGCGAAGGCGGAGTTATGCGTCTTGAAGATTTACTTAATACACTTGAAAGCGAAGCCTTGAAAAAAGTTCAGGCTGCAATAACCTCAGGCGAAATTTCAGACGAGGAAATGAATCATATTGCACATATTGTAGGAATTGGCGCAGTTAAGTTTGCAGACCTTTCAAACCACAGAAGTAAAGACTATGTGTTCGACATTGATAAGTTCTGCTCCTTTGACGGAAAGACAGGTCCTTATATTCAGTACAGTGCGGTAAGAATTGCATCTATTTTAAGAAAACTTGATATTAAAAATAAAGATATCTTACAACCCGAGGGAGATATTCAGCGAGAATTATTCTTATTCTTAACAGAATTCCCCTATGCGGTAAGACAGTCTGCTGAAGACTATGCACCAAACACATTAGCAGAATACATTTATCAGCTTGCAGTTCTTCTTAACAGATACTATCACGAATACAAAGTGTTGGCAGAGCAAGACGAAACAAAAAAAGCATCCCGTGCATCGACTTTGAGTTTAGCATACAACTTGCTTTCCTGCCTGCTTGACTTGCTTGGAATTGAAATTCCCGAAAGAATGTAGCGAAATATATAACTTGATTAAAATTTGTCTAAACTTATATAAGCAAAACCCCCGATGTTTTTCATCGGGGGTTTAAAATTACATTATATAAAGCAGTATCGCAAAGAACTGCAAAATACTTCCTACCAATATAAACAAGTGGAATACCGAGTGCATATAAGGTTTTGTTTTACCTATCACATAGAATATTACACCAAGTGTATAAGCAATTCCGCCTGCAAGAAGAAGCATAGCACCAGCCATTCCAACGGCTTTTATAAGTGTTCCGAATACAAATATTACGCACCAGCCAAGGGCTATATTAAGTAAAAGTCCTAACCATTTAAGCTTGTCAACAGAAAGTGCCTTCAGTAAAATTCCCACAATCGCAAGTCCCCACACCAAGCCGAAATATACCCAGCCGAGTGCTGTTGAAGTTTCTCTTAGTGTGCAAAGGCAAATCGGTGTATAAGAGCCTGCAATTAAAAGATATATAGAACAATGGTCTAAAACACGCAAAACCTGTTTTGCCTTTAAATGAGGTTTAAGACCATGGTAAATGCTTGACATTGAATATAAAATAATCATGGTCGCGCCATATATTGCACCGCTAATTACGCCATAAACATTATGTCTTACTGCCGCAAACACAACACAAAGAACAGTTGCAACTATACCTAATGCGCCGCCTGCGATGTGCGATACCATGTTGAAAATTTCTTCGCCTTTAGAATAGGTTGGTATACTAACCTTACTCATGTCATCACTCCTTTACGATTTACCATTTTATCACAAAAATAACAAAAAGTCCATATATTTCATAAAAAATTCACATTCTTATTTACTTTTTCGGGAAATAGTGATAAAATCAACATATTAGGTTTAAGGAGGTTAATATGGTTTATACATTAACTGTAAATCCTGCTCTTGACTATACAATGAACCTTTGCGAAAATCTTAAGTCAGGTAAAACAAACCGCTCTTTAAATGAAAGTTACACCTTTGGCGGAAAAGGTTTAAATGTATCTTATATCTTAAACGAATTAGATACTGATAACACAGCGCTTGGGTTTTACGGTGGTTTCGCGGGAGAAGAAATTATAAATCTTATATCTAAAGCGGGCATAAAAAATGATTTTATCAGATTAAATAACGGAACGAGCCGTATAAATGTAAAGCTTAAGGGAGATGAAGAAACCGAAATCAACGGCAGTGGTCCTGAAGTTGATGGAAACGCAATTTCTAAGCTTTTTCAAAAAATTGATACCCTAAAAGACGGAGATGCTCTTATACTTTCGGGAAGTATTTCTAAAGGTATGTCTGCTCAGTTTTATGCAGAAATTTTAGAAAAATGTAAGAACAAATCAATTTTAACTGTTGTTGATGCAACAGGCAAGCTTTTAACAAATACCCTTAGCTACAATCCCTTTTTAATCAAACCAAACCGCGACGAAATAGAGGAATTGTTTGGAAAAGATATTTCTATAGATGAGGGCGCACACCGTTTAATAGAAATGGGTGCCTTAAATGTATTGGTATCTCTCGGAAAAGACGGAGCTAAACTTTACACACAAAACGGCAAAAAATTTACCTTAAAAGCACCAGACGGGAATGCAGTAAATACTGTTGGTGCAGGAGATTCGATGGTTGCAGGGTTTGTAGCAGAATATTTAAAAACTTCTGACATTTCTTCTTCGTTTATATATGGAGTGGCATCAGGCTCTGCTACTGCCTTTTCTTACTCTCTTGCAAAGAAAGAAGAAATTATAAAACTTGCTGATATTTTAAAGGAGGACATACATTTTGAATAAGACACATTTAGCATACGGTCAGGTTGCTTTGGCATCGGTTTTCTGGAGCATCGCTGGGATATGGATTAAAGCAATAGACGCAAACCCCTTGTCAATTTCGGGGTTTCGTGCAGTTTTTGCGGCACTTACTATCCTTACATTCATGATTGTTACAAGGCAAAAGCTAATTTTAAATAAGAAAACCTTAATTCCATCTTTGTTTATGTGCGGGTCTTTTATTACTTTTGTAATCGCAAACAAAATGACTACCGCCGCAAACGCTATTGTTCTGCAGTTTACATCTCCTATTTTCATTCTTGCAATTCAGGCATTTTTCTTCCGTCAGAAAATACATAAACGAGATTTAATAACTGTTTTAATCACATTTTTCGGCATCTTTTTGTTCTTTTTAGACCAGATGAGCGCAGGTCAGGTTATAGGAAATATTTTGTCTGTTATAGCAGGTGTGTGCATGGCGCTTATGTATGTTACGGTTGGAAATCTTGAACCTGATGAAAAATTAAGCGGAATATTATTCGGTCACGGCTTAACAGCAATAATTGGTGTTCCGTTTGCATTTATTCTGCCCTTTAACCCGGGCGCAGAAGGCTGGATGTACTTAATTTTACTCGGTGTGGTACAGCTCGGAATTCCTTATATTCTGCTTGGATATGCGTCAAAAAATTGCTCGGCTCTTGCCTGCTCACTTATTGCGGTAATTGAACCTCTTTTAAATCCCGTGTGGGTTGCGATTTTTGACGGTGAAGTCCCGGGGCCTTTTGCTCTTATAGGCGGAGTTATTATCCTTGTTTGCATTTCAGTATGGTGTGTTTTATCCGATAAGGCAGAAAAACAAAAAGCACGCGTTTAGTGTCCTTTTTATGGGACACCTTCTTTGATAAACTTAAATCAAAGAAAGGGAGTGCCATTTATGAAAATATTTAAATTTACACAATTTTTAGGAATTTTATTGGTGTTTTTTGCAGCAGGAAGCAGTGATTTGGGAACAATAGATTTTTCCGCTTTACTGCAACAGGTAGCAACAGGGTTTTTGGTTGCAGGTATAAGTAAACTTCTTTACTTAATAACAACCCCGCGCAAAAAATCAAAGGCAGAAATTATTCCTATCCAAAATTTAAGAAAAGCAGTGTAAAAAAACGGAATGAGATTTTTCTCATTCCGTTTAACTTTATTTAGTTAGCTTTTCAATAAGTTCATCGTTGTAAACTATTGTCGCTTGTTCAATCCAGCCTTTTAAGAAAGTGTTGTCAAGCTCTGTGTATTTCTCTATGAGATACTGGTCAAGGAATTTCTCATAAGGAACATACTCATTAACCTCAAGTGCAATAATAATGTGATATCCGTATGATGTTTTTACAACATCTGAGATCTGACCTTTTCTTGTAAGTGCAAGTGCTGCAGTTTTAAATTCTTCAACGAAGTTTGTGTCAGCATCTACATAATACCCTTCTTCTGTAAGACCAGGGTCATTGTTGTTTTCTTTAAGCAATTTATCAAAGTTTGTTGATGTTGCTTTTTTCTTAATCTCTTTTGCTTTTTCTTCTGCCTGTTTCAGCGCATCGCCTGTTAAAGGTTTGCCTTGTTCGTCTGTTGTCGGAATTAAGATGTGCTTAACCTGTACAGATTTTTTCTTATAATCCTGCTTGTTCTTTTCGTAATACGCTTTTGCGCCGTCTGCAATTTTTTTATATTCAGGCTCTGTTTTTTCAAGTTCTGCAAATACGCTTTTGTAAATTTCAGATGTGAGTATATCCTCAACAAATTCATCTCTTGTTTCGTAACCCTCATACTCAATTAACTGATTAACCAAATCTTCGCCGTAAGCTAAATCCATAGATTTAAGATGTTCCTCTGCGTTTGCTTTTAACGGCTTAGTATCAATCTTAAGTTCTTTAGCCTTTTGAATTATAATTTCCTTAGACACGAGCCGTTCCTTTGCATATTCTACAACTTCTTCTTTTGGAACATTGTACTGGCTGTAGTATAAATACATCTTATCGTATAATTTTTTAAATTCTTCGCCTGATATTTCTTTTCCATTAACCTCAACTGCAGGCTTTTCTTCTTCCTTAAAGTTAATTGATGCAGTGCGTGTAGCGTCGTCCCAGTCTACAGTGCAACCTAAAAGCTCTGCAACATCGCGAAGTGCAATATATGTTGTTCCCTCGTTTACAAAGTTTCTTACATCTTTTTCTTCGCCGTTTATTTTCACATTTACAAAATCGGGAAGGACTGTAATTGTCTTTTCAATGGTTTCTGCAAGTGCAGGAATTGCCATTAACCCTAAAGTTACTATTACTCCTGTCACAAATCCTTTTAACTGTTTCATGTTTTCCTCCTTGAAAATAATATAGTATAAGTTTATCACAAAACTAAATGTTTGTCCACATAAAATTTAGTTGTCCGAAAACTGAATTTTACATAAAGTTGCGTATTTTCCGTTTTTAGCAAGGAGTTCTTCATGAGTTCCGCTTTCTAAAATTTCGCCGCCCTCAATTACTAAAATCTTGTCCGCTTTTTTTACTGTAGACAGTCTGTGCGCAATCACAATAGTAGTTCTGTTTTTTGAAATCTCGTCAATAGCTTTTTGAATTTTTCTTTCGGTAACAGTATCTACCGCCGCGGTTGCCTCGTCTAAAATAAGTATGGGGGTATCCCTTAAAATGGCTCTCGCAATAGCAATCCTTTGCTTTTGACCCCCCGAAAGTCTTATGCCCCTTTCTCCTATTATTGTGTCATAACCATTTTCGGTTTCCATAATAAATTCATGTGCATAAGCGGCCTTTGCGGCAAGTTCAACTTCTTCTTTTGTCGCGCCGTCTTTGCCGTATGCGATATTTTCAAAGATAGTGCCATTAAATAAGAATACATCCTGAAGTACTACCGAAAGGTTATCTCTTAAAGAAGACTGCGTAATTTTTGATATATCATGTCCGTCAACCAAAATTTCTCCCGACTGCGGTTTATAAAATCTTGCTAAAAGATTTATAAAAGTAGTTTTTCCTGCGCCCGTTTCTCCAACCAACGCAAGGGTCTGTCCCGCATTTATATGAACAGAAATATTTTTTAACACCTCTGCCTCATCATAATGAAAGCTTACATTTTTATACTCTATCTCGCCCTTTGCAAGTGGCATATCATAGGCGTCTGGGGAGTCTTTTACTTCCGACTCGGTCGCAAAAATATCCAAAATTCTGCCGATTGCCGCCATGGAATTCTGATAGTCTTCGTTAAGTCTGCCTAAAGTAGTCATTGGTCTGTAAAAGCTTGAAATGTAAAGCACAAACGCCATTACATCTCCGTTATTTATAGTTCCGTCTGCAGCTAAAAACCCGCCTATAAGCACAATCATTACCATTCCTATTCCGTTACACAGCTCAACTGTAGGATGATATACTGCAGACCTTATGAGCGCACTCAAAATTGTTACTCTGTGGCCGTTTGCATATTTTGAAATTCTTTCTCTTTCAGCGTCTTGCCTGTTAAAAACCTGTACCTCTTTCATTCCTGAAAAGCTGTCCTGTAATGCGGCTGAAAGCTCTGCTGTTTTTTGGTGTGACACTTTAAAGATAGGTCTTATTTTAACTGCGAAAATAATTCCTACAATTAAAAGCACGGGCATAACAATCATTGAATACAAGGTAAGCTTTACATTTATGGTAAGTAAAATAAACAGCACTCCAAAGAATGTAACTATATTTATTATTAAGTCGGGAAGACAATGTGCAAACAAGTTTTCTAAAACCGCTGTGTCACTTGTGACACGGCTCATGAGCTCGCCTGTCTGTCGTTTTGAATAGTATTTCATAGACAAAGTTTCAAGCTTTTCAAATAAAGAAATTCGCAAATCGCATATAAAACTCCATGCCGCTTTGTGCAAGTAGTAAGATTTTAGGAATGTCGCTACACAATTTATTAAATACACAATAAGCATATAAACCGCAAGAGAAATTGATATTGATATAATGCCTTGAACATTATCTTCTACGGCATTTACAAATTCCCTTACGAACTGCGGAAGTATAAGCTGGGCAACAGTTCCTATAAGCAACGCTATAACGCCTATAAGAAAATATTTGTAATACCCTTTTGCATATTTTAATATCTCAATTATTTTTTTCATGTTAATCACCATTTTGATTATACAATAAAATTTTTAACTTTACAATAACTTTTAACCAAATTTAAAAAAACTCATACAATAAAAAGAGAGATTCATTTTGAAAGGAGATTTATATGTGCGGAATTGCAGGGTTTACTAATTTTGATGCGGATTTAAGGGGAGAAAAATTTTATGAAATAGGAATGAATATGGCACAGAGCATCTCTCACAGAGGCCCTGATGCAAGCGGAATATGTCAGGAAAAGCACGCAGTTTTATCTCATGCAAGACTTTCTGTTATAGATATTACAGGCGGAGCACAGCCTATGCAACGGGAGCAGTTTAATAACAGATACACTATTTGTTATAACGGCGAGCTTTATAATACAAAAGAAATAAGGCGTGAACTTGAAAGTGAAGGTGTGTCATTTTCTACAACATCCGACACAGAGGTGTTACTTAAAGCATACATAACCTACGGAAAAAGCTGTGTATATTTACTAAACGGCATTTTTGCGTTTGCGATATGGGACGAAGAAAAACAGGAACTTTTCTTAGCCCGCGACAGGTTTGGTGTAAAGCCGTTATTTTATACTAAAATAAAGGACTTTTTTGTGTTCGCATCCGAAATAAAAGCGTTATTTAAATTTCCTGGAATTGAGCCTGTTATAAAAGAGGAAGGCTTATGCGAAATTTTTGGTATTGGTCCTGCACGAAGTCCTGGGTGCGGAGTGTTTGACAATATTTTTGAAGTGCCACCTGCAACAACCAAAACGATTTCCATGTCGGGAGAGCAGACAAAAGTTTATTATAAGCTACACTCTGCCATGCACACAGACAGCTTTTCTGATACAGTAGACACTGTAAGGTACTTGCTTTGCGATGCAATACGCCGTCAGACAGTTTCTGATGTTCCGCTTTGCACTTTTTTGTCGGGCGGGCTTGACTCAAGTATTATTACCGCAGTAACTGCCAAAACTATGGATACTCCTCTTTCCACATATTCATTTGACTATGTGGACAATGACAAGTATTTTAAGCCTTCAGATTTTCAACCCAACGCAGATAAAGAGTTTATTGAAATAATGTCTAAAGAATATAAAACCGAGCATACTGTTTTATATCAGGATTCAGCCGAGCTGGTTTCAAATCTTTATGTTGCGACAGAACACAAGGATTTGCCTGGTATGGCAGATGTTGACTCGTCACTTCTTGGATTTTGCAAGCGGGTAAAAAATAAGCACACCGTTGCATTATCAGGAGAATGTGCAGACGAAATTTTCGGTGGGTATCCGTGGTTTTTCCGTGAAGAGATGCTAAATTGCAACACTTTCCCGTGGTGTCCTGATTTAAGCGGAAGACTAAAAGTCTTATCGCCCGAACTAAAAAGACTTCCTATTGAAGAATATGTTAACAATAAATATACTTCATTTTTATCTGATATGCCTGAATTTCCTTATCGCTCGGAAGAAGATTTAAAGCGTCAGGAAATAGGTTATTTAAACCTTTACTGGTTTATGTCAACCCTGCTTGACAGAAAAGACAGAATGAGTATGGCAAGCGGACTTGAAGTGAGAGTTCCTTTCTGCGACCACAGATTAGTAAGCTATGTATGGAATATTCCGTGGAATATTAAGGCGAAAAATAATCAGCCTAAATTCTTACTTCGTGAAGCGGCACGCGGAATTTTACCCGAACAGGTCAGAAACAGGAAGAAAAGTCCTTATCCTAAAACTCACAATCCTATGTTTGAAAAACTTGTAAAACAGGAGATGGTAAATGTATTAAGCAACAAAAATTCTCCGATTTTACAGCTTGTCGATTTACCGCTCTTAAGGGAAATGACCGAGCAAAACTATGATTACGGAAAACCCTGGTTTGGTCAGCTTATGGCAGGCCCGCAGATGCTCGCTTATCTTCTGCAGGTAAACCACTGGCTTTCTCATTACAACATTTGTGTTAAAATTTAATTACTACATTTGACTTTATTTTCCATTTATGATATGATTTAACTATAGATAAAAAGGGGGATATACTGTGCAGAGTTTTAAAGAAAATAAGTATTTTAAAATATCGTTAAGCGCATTTTTCGTAATTGCTGCAGCAATTATTTTATTTATGCTGGTCCAGAACACTTCGTCTGTTATGTCTGCCCTCCGAAAATTTATGGATATAATTTCCCCGTTTATCTGGGGCTTTGCGTTTGCTTATTTGCTCAATTACCCGTACAAATGGTTTTTGGGATTGTTTAAAAAAGCCCCGAAGTTTACAGGAAAGCTTTCTTTAACTGCAAGAAGAATAATATCACTTATCTTGACTTACTTACTGTTTTTAGCTTTGGTTACTTTATTCTTCTACATTATCGCACCGCAGATAGTAACCGCACTTTCCGACTTTATTAAAATTCTTCCCGAATATTTAGATACACTTTCTATAGAGTTTCAGGCATTTTTGTATAAGTACCTTGAAAGATTTGGTCTTTCCATGGATGATATATATGATGTGTTGAACAAGTTGGGCGAGCAAGTTTCAAAGAATTTCAGCATTACATCTATGCTTAATAACACTTTAGACTTTGTGTTAAGCCTTTCTGTAAAGCTTAAAAATTTGCTGTTAGGACTTATTGTGTCTGTATATTTTCTTCTTGACAAAGATAAATTCAGATTAAGCTTTAAAAAGCTTTTGTACGCCTTAGTCCCTGAGCAAAAGGGAGATAAAATTTTAACCATTCTTAAGTTCACAGACCGAACATTCGGCGGATTTATAGTGTCTAAAGTGGTTGACTCTGCAATTATAGGCGTGCTAAACTACCTGTTTATGGCAGTAATGAACTTAGATTATGCAGTACTGATTTCAGTTCTGATTGGAGTAACCAATGTAATTCCGTTCTTCGGGCCGTTTATAGGCGGTATTCCGTCGGTATTGCTTTTGTTGCTCGTAAATCCGTGGGACGCACTTATTTTTGGTATTTTCATTATAATACTTCAGCAGTTTGACGGCAATTTCTTAGGTCCTAAACTCATGGGCGATTCAATGGGAATACGCGCCGTGTTCGTAGTTTTTGCAGTTATCGTGTTCGGCGGTCTGTTTGGCTTTTTCGGAATGTTTGTGGGTGTTCCTGTGTTCGTTGTTCTGTACACCCTCTTCTGCGAGTGGGTCGCAGCAAGGCTTAAACAGAAAAATATTAAAATTCAATAAAATCTGACCGTACTTTCGTGCGGTCTTTTTTATTTAACACGAACTGAATATTTTTTTCACATATAACAAAATAATATTAAAAAGAAAGGAGATAAGAAATGACAAAAACTATGAACGGACAACTGATAGACAACTTTAGAGAATATCTTATAAATGAAGAAAAGTCCTCAGCAACACTTGAGAAGTATATTCGCGATGTTACTCAATTCTTCATGTGGATTTCAAAAAGCGATATTGACAAACGGACAGTTCTCGACTACAAAGAATATCTTAAAGAAAAATTTGCACCCGCCTCTGTTAATTCTATTCTTTCATCGTTAAACAGCTTTTTTGATTTCAATCAATGGTACGAACTTAAGGTCAAAATGCTGAAAATCCTGAAGCAAATTTTCGCGCAAAAAGACAAAGAATTAACAAAAGCAGAATACGAAAGACTGCTTAACGCTGCAAGAGATAAAAAGAACCAAAGACTTTACTACCTCATGCAGACAATATGCTCAAGCGGAATTCGTGTATCAGAGCTTAAAGCAATCACAATTTCTGCTGTTAAGTGCAGAAAAGCGACAATAAACAGTAAGGGAAAAATGAGAATTGTACTTTTGCCTAAAGAACTGTGCAAAATGCTTGAAGAATATGCAAAGACTCAAAAAATAAAAAGCGGACCCATATTCATAACAAGAACCGGAAAACCACTTGACAGAAGTACAATATGGAAAATGATGAAAGCGTTGTGTGACACTGCCGGAGTTGAAAAAAACAAAGTATTCCCGCACAACTTAAGACACCTTTTCGCACGGACTTATTACTCTCTGCAAAAAGATATTGTTCGCCTCGCAGACATACTTGGACATTCAAGTATTAACACCACCCGAATTTACACAATGGAAACAGGCGAAGTCCATCGCAGACAAATTCAGAAATTAGGACTTTTACGGATATAAAAAAGCCACATAATCGAAATTATGTTGCAAGCTTTTAATATTTTTACTAAAGATGACAATAAAAAAAGAGCTTAAAGCCCCCCAAAAAAATATAATAGGCACAACTACAAGACCGAACTATGAAAGCAGTAATCAAGCGGTCTATTTTGTTATGTCCGTATTTTCTGCGCAATCAGGATTTGAAAAAATTTTTTATAGAAATCCTTGACAAACGCCGCTGCAAGTGTTATTATATGTAAGCAAATATCATATGCTTATTAAGAAAACTTCCACATAATTTCGATTATGTTGCAAGCTTTTTTTAAGCTATTAGTTGTAACGAACATTACATCAATCCCAAAATTTTAAATGAAAGGTCTTGATTGAATTGGACAGCAACATTTTGTCCGAAAAAAAGAAGGCAATTATTAAATCTACATGGGAGTATCTTTTGAAAACAGGGCTTGCAAAAGCCTCTGTCGGCGATTTGTGCCGAGAAGAGAGGCTTGCTCAAAGCAGTCTTTATTACTGGTTTGAGAACAAGGACGATATATGGATAAGTGCAGGAAGGTATGGGTTGTCTAAAGTTGTTGATTCTCTCTTTGCCTTTACTTTAGCCCATACAAATGATGTACGAACATATTTTGTCACTCTTTTAGACGAAGTTGAAAAATACAAATATGAATTGCGTATCGCAATCCAGATTACCACAAGCCCTGTTTTTGGAAAAAGAATGAGAGATAAATCAAAAGATTTCAGACTTTTATATGAAAAATATGCTGTAAAACTTACAAGCATTTTTAACTGCTCATATTTGCAGGCTGAAATCTTTATCTATTCCATGATTGCTTTTATAATTGACTACGCAATATGGGACGACAGAGATAAAACACAAATGCTTTTAGATAATTTATATGAACGCGTAATAGAAAAAATAACAGGAGGCAATTAAACGACACATGACAGACATTTTAGCATTAGAACAGTACACATTAAACGATTTACTTTTTTTAGGCATTGTTTTTACCGCCATTATAGGTATCACAATGCTGATAGTATTTATTACAAACATAATCATCCCCTTCAAAGCTCAGCGTGATTATATAAAAATGGAAATAAACAGAACCAGAGGGCATGAACGCGACTACTGGAAAAAAGAACTAACACGCTTATACATAAGATACATCCCTATTATTGGGGCTTTCGTTTCAAAACACAGATAAATAACAGCAAACTGCTGATATTTATACATATGTATGAATTTCAAAAAGAGCATCATGGAGGTGAGGAAACAGGTTTACCCCTATTCTGCATGGCTACAGAGAACAGCAGAATAACGCTTTAACAAATCTCTGTTCGCAAACGAAAGCGAAAATTTCGCAAATAATTATTAAGGAGGTTTTTTAAGTTGAAACTTAAAAAGATTTTGGCTATAGTCCTTGCATTTGCAATGGTACTTAGCACAATGAGCTTTTCTGTTTTTGCTGAAGGTGCATCAACACTTCCGGAGGCGGTAGATGGTGTTATTACTCTTACAGAAGATGTGACACTTTCTGAAACCTACAAGATTGAAGAAGGTACTACATTAACCATCAATCTTAACGGTTGTACGATTGATGTTGGTTATCAAGCAGGAAGCTCAGAAAAACACATCTATGCAATTGACAACTATGGTACCCTTACTTTGACTGGTAACGGTACAATCAACAGCCGCGGTATTGGTAACCATGGCACCTTGACTATTGAAGATGGTACTTATAATGCCATTGATGACAACGGCGGTTCTGCCGTATGGAACTATAGTGGTTCTGAACTTACTATCAATGACGGTACTTTTACAGCTGCGGATGCAAGCACAGCTCCGGCAGCATCCGTTCTTTATTTGGACGAAGGTGCAACTGCTGATATTAACGGTGGTACATTCACTTCAAATGCAGACTGGACATATGCTATCATCTCAAATGGCGATATTACTATTGATGATGCGACTGTAAATAGTGAGCATGGTGCCATTGCTGCTGAAAACGGAAGCGTGACTATCAGCAGTGGTTCTTATAACATTTCCGGAAGCGGTCATGTTGTGTATATCGAAGAAGCTTCAGTGACAATAAAAGATGGTACATTCTCTCACAATCAGGAAAATGCATCAAGTGAAGGTAATGCCATTATTTATGCAGGAACTAACCCTGTAATTGTTGAAGGCGGAAACTTTAACTCCGTTAATGCAGCTTTTGCTTATGCATCCGCTAACATCATTTTAGAAGGTGGCTCATTTACAGCTGCTGCTTCTAAAGTGTATCAGGGCGAAAACGGTGACAATGTTGGTTCGTTTGCTGAAGTAGGTACAGTTATCACTATCGACGGAACAAACTTTATCAAAAAAGATGATGGTTCTATTATAGAGCCTGAAACAATCGTTGCAACTGTTGGCGATGAAGAATTCACAGACCTTCAGGAAGCAATTAAGTTTGCTGCACCTGCAGGAACAGTTGAAATTATTGATAATATTGTTGTTGATGAATGGATTATGTTTTCTCAGCGCCTGAGTATTGGCAGCGGTCAGATCATTTCGCTTGATATGAATGGTCTTACAATCAAAGGCAATGGAAAAACTCTAACCGTAAACTCTATTGAATCTGCAACCAACGGAAACAGATTGTTCCATGAGGCTGATAACCTGAACATCGAAAATCTGACTATCAATTATGCAGACGGAGTGGTTGGCGGAATCAGCCTAAAGTCCGGCGAGCTCAAAGATGTTACCATCAACGGTGGTGTTGGCGTGTTCCCAGGTAACGGCGACATCACCATCACCGGTTGTGAGTTCAATACAAATGGCTCTGCTATCTACAATGAAGAAGCAAGAGATAATCTCGTTGTAACCGGGAACACATTCAATACTACTCCTGGACAGTACTCAATTTATTTGCGTGGCAATACAACCTTTACCAATAACACTGTTGTCAATGGCAAGGTCAATGTTGTCAGCGGTTCTCCCGTTGTTACTGGTAATGACTTCGGTAACGAAAGATTCAAGGTTTACAATGCTTCAACTGCATCTATCGAAGATAATAAGATTATAGTACTCGAATTTAATGATGCAAGTGAAGTAAAATCAAGCTTTAGTGATAACACTCTCAGCGAAGATGCAAAAAGTGCATTAAAAGGTGTAGGTGTCGCAGTTAAAACTACTCCTGTTGCTGCTCTTGACGGTGTTAACTATCCTGATTTCCAGAGTGCTTATGAAGCAGCTGAAGCTGGAGATACTATTACTATGGTTTCTGATATAATTATAACTAAACCAATTGATATTAAGAAAAATATTACTCTTGACCTTAATGGCAAGACTATTGAAGGTATAGACAAAGCTACAGGAAGCTTCGGTCTTATCACTGTTCATGCTGGTGTTGAACTTACAATAAAAGATACAGTTGGCACAGGTAAGGTTACTCTTACAGCTACCAACAATCGTGAATGGAATGCATATTCTTCAGTCGTATCAAATCAGCGTGGTAAACTCACAGTGAACGGTGGTACAATTGAACACCTTGGCGGCACTGATATGGCTTATGGTATCGACAACCTTACCAATGGTAAAGGTACTTATGCTGAAACTATCATTAACGGTGGTACAATTAAGTCCACATATCGTGGTATCCGTCAGTTCTTAAACGGTACTGAAGCACAGAACATTCTTACAATCAACGGCGGTACAGTTGAAGGTGCTAACAAGTCAGTATGGATGCAGGATCCCAGCAAGAATGCAAACACAGGTAAACTTACTATTACAGACGGTGCTACTTTAAACGGAGATGTATATCTCTTCGTTACTGAAGGTTCTACTGCATGGCCTGTTGAAGTAAGCATTGCGACATCAGTAGTAAATGGCGAAATTATTACTAAAAACATTCCTGACGGATACGAACTTGTTAATAAAGACGGCGAATTCTCTGTCAAAGAAAGTGTAATTCCTGAAGGTACTGTAACACTTTGTTATACATCTGCTGAGAAATTCTGGGGCGAAGCAGGTGCGAATTCTGAAAACAGCTTTGTAATCGAGCTTTACGAAGAAGATAAGAAAATCGCTTCTGCATCATTAAATGATATAGACAATATAATTGACGGCGAACTTTATGTTACATGGAACATTCCATTTGCTCCAAACACAGACCCATACTGGAATGTTGAATGGGCAGAAGGATATCCCAAATATGATATGAACCCAACAGCAGTTAAATTATTCTCAGACGGTGTTGAAGTTGCAGAAAATGTTATTAAATACAACGCTCCTGACAATCTTAAGAAGATTGTTGCTCTCGGAGAAGATGCTGAAGGTAATGTTAAAGCATACGCAACACTTGAAGAGGCAGTTGCAGCTGCTACAAAAGTAAGCGTAGTTAATGATACAACTCTTTCAGAAGACCTTACACTTCCTGCAGGCATTACCTTCAATGGTAACGGAAAGAATATCACAGGTAATCTTGTTGCAAGCGGTGATGTAACATTTACAGGTCACACAAAGGTTACTAACTTCAATGCAGGATATAACAAACCGGTTATCACAATCGGCGAAGGTGCTTGTCTTGAACTTACAGGCACAGGCAGAATGGTTATCGGTCACGGTGCTACATTCAACATCACAGGCACAATCGAAGATGCTAAAGCTACTACCAATGCAAGAGCAATCGTTGAACCTTCATTGATTATGCCAGGTGCATCATTCACAGGTGCAGGTGTTAACTTCAATGTTAAAAATGCTTACATTAAAGCTTTATCTAATTGTACATCAAAGAACTCTAATGCAAGTGGTACACATAACTTCAATTTAACAAACAGTATTTGGGAACAGACAGGTACATTAGCATTCTATGTGCCTACAAATGGCATGGATCCTACATTTAACCTTAATGTTAAAGATAGTGTGATTAACAGCACAAGTCATCTTGTTTTTGCTGTAACAAAAGGCGAAATCGTTATTGACAATTCTATTATTAACGATCAGGTTAAAAATGATGGTACTCGAGTTTACAAACAGCTTGAAAATCGCAGCAATATGACAATCAAGAATGGTTCTGTTGTTTATGCATCTGTTGCGACAAGCGAGAATGCTAAAAACCCCGGTACACTTACAGTTGATAATGCTACATTCATTTCAGAAGGTACTTTCGGCGGTTCTGACCTTGGACAAGGCACTCTTATTTTGAAAAATGGTGCAAGCTTTACAACAGATACACTTGAAAATGTTAATGCAACTGTTGATGCAACAAGTACCTTAACTGCTACAATTGGCTCAGGAGCTACTGTTACAGAAAAAGGTTCAACTCTCGCCGGTGCTGGTACAGAAGCTGATCCTTATATTATCGCAGACCTTTACGACCTTGAATTTTTCCGTGACAGTGTAAATGCAGGCAACAACTATGCAGGTAAGTATGTTAAGTTAACAGCTGATATTGATCTTGCTCAGGAAGAATGGGTACCTATTGGTAATAGCAGTAAGATGTTTAGCGGTTATTTTGACGGTAATAACAAAACAATAAGTAATCTCACAGTTTCAGGCAATAACAAATATGCAGGCTTCTTTGGTTACATTAAAGGAACCGGCATGACTGAAAGGGCAATTCCAACCGTACAAAATCTAACACTTGACAATGTTTCTGTAAGCGGCGATTATTATGTCGGCGGTTTGTCAGGTCAGGGCTACACCTGTAAAGTTGCAAATGTTACTGTTAAGGGTAATGTTACTGGCTCAAGATATGTTGGAGGACTTATCGGACATGTATATACCTATATTGATAATTGTCATTTTATTGGCAATGTAACAGGTTCATTCGATGCAATCGGCGGTATAGCAGGTGCGGGTGACGGACGAATTTACAACAGCTCCGTTATCGGTGATGTTACAGGTAGCAACTGGGTAGGCGGTATCATTGCAAACGGACAAGAAGGAACCTCTGTTGTCGGCTGTTATGTAAAAGGTACAGTTTCAACAAGCAATAACTACTATTTCGGTATCGGCGGTATTGCAGGCGTTGGTGGTCACGGCTATAACGGCAGTGTAATTAAAGATAACTATTTTGACGGTGAAGTATATCTTTGCGGCGAAAAAGTAAATGCTATCGTAGTTGGTTTCATCAATGCTGACAGCAATGACACAATTGGCACAACAGTAGACGGCAACTCGTGGAATACAGAATACTATTCGGCAGAAACACCGGTTGTTGTAACTTCCGAGGTATCCAAAAATATTTCTGCGGAAGACTGGGCAGCATCAGCGTCTGAAGAAAAAAGTTCTGTTCGTAACAACAACCTTGTTATGCTTGAAAGCGACCTTCAGTATGTAGATGCACAGGACATCAATGATGTAACAAAGATGATCTTCTCTTCCGTTGATGACGCTGCAATACAGGCAGTGGTAGAATTTAACGCTCCTATCGAGGTTAGCAACAAGGAAGAACTTGATGCGGCAATCGCAGCAGCGAAAGAAGGGCAGACAATTCTTCTTACTGCAGATATTGACTATAGTAATGCGCTGAAGATTGAAAAAGCAATTACCTTGGATCTTGGCGGAAAAACACTTACCACCCGTTGGGCTTATGGCGGAATGTTCCTTAAGAACAATCCCTCAATAAAGAACGGTACTATTGTTCACGCAAGTAATACTGCTGCAATCAAGGCTTGGAATGTTGATACTATTGAAAATGTAGTTATTGATGTACAGGGCAAGGGCGATGCTAACAAGGTAATCGGCGGTATCGTGGTTCAGAATGAACCTACAGCGCGTATCAATACCATCAAGAATGTTACAATCAAGGGCGTTGCTCTTACAAATGGTATCGAAACATATAACTGTGGTGATGCGACCGAGAATGTTATCGGCTCAATGGAAAATGTTACAATTGATGCGGTTGGTACAGGTATGCTTATTTCTGCTCCCTGCGGCACAGCAACAAACTGCAACATCAAGGGTGGCACAAACGGTATAGAAATCTGGATTAAGGGCACATACAGTGCATCACTTAATTTGGTAGACTGCGCTGTTGATGGCGGTGTTTATGCTCATGATGAGTTTAACTCTAATCCGAATACTCAGAATAACGGAACTCTCGAACTGACTGTTGACGAAGGCACTACAGGTGCGGGTGAAGAGGATATTACACTTACAATTGCTCGTGCTGAAAATATTGAAGGTGTATTGGAAACTGTGCTTGATAACTCAAAGGCTAAAATTGGTGACACATATTATCAGACTTTCCAGAAAGCAATTGATAATGCAAAAGACGGTTCTACAATCACGCTTCTTGAAAATATGACACTCGTAGATACAACATACACAATTGCTGACGGTATGGCTCTTACACTTGACTTAAACGGCAAGAAAATTACTGCAACAGAAAACAAAACAAGCAACTATGAATTATTCTACAACTTTGGTGAACTTACAGTAGTTGGTAATGGTTCTATTGAATTAACAGCAACAAAAGACAGAGACTGGAATGCATTGTCTGCTATCTTCCATAACAGAGGCGGTGTTCTCACTATTGAAAATGGTACATTTACACACAACGGCGGTACTGATATGGCTTATGTTGTAGATAACAGCGGTAACAGCTATGGTGATGCTACAACTGTTGTAAATAACGGTTCACTTAAATCATCATATATTGCAATCAGAAACAGAATGGACACATACGGTGCAAACGGTGGCGGAAACGGTATTGCAAATCTCGATATCAACGGCGGTACATTTGAAGGTAAATATGCTATCTGGGGTCAGGTTTCTTCAGCAAATGTTAAAGGAAACATTGACATTTCAAACGGTACATTCATTGCTGCTGAAGGCAAAGCTGCTATTTTAGTAGATGAAGATACTGCAAATGAAATCAATACAGCTATCTCAGGCGGTATATTCTCAAGCGATGTTTCTGCTTTCTTAGTAGATGGCACATCAATTTCTAAAAACATCGATGGCACATACGGCGTTGTTGCTGAACGCACAATCGAAGTTTCGGTGGAAGAAGATAAAGAAGTTGAAGCCGGCGAAGAATTCACAGTTACAGTTAAATTAGCAAAAGGCGAAAATATCGTTAACGCAGTATGGACACTTTCATACGAAACTGACAAGTTTGAATTGAAAGATTCAGCAGACCAGTCAGGTACTATCAAAGAAGGGTTATGGAAAACCCATACAAGCAAAGACGAAATCTTTGCAGAAGGTGAAGTTCTTAAAACCTACACATTTGTTGCAAAGGCAGTTCCTGCTAAAACAACAGGAGCTTTTGAACTCAGCGAAACAACAGCATCAACAATTACAGAGTCAAACAACGCTGTAGAGGTTGCAGCTACAAACAACGAAAAAGTTGATGTTACAATCATTATGAAGGAATACGATGTTACTGCAACTCTTAACGGCGCCCCTGTTGATTTGACAGTACCAGCTCCTGTTGCTGAAACAACATACACTGGCAAAGCTCAGAAATTTGTTGTTGAAACAAATCTTCCTGCAGAAGAGGTAGACTACGACATCACATACACAGTAAACAACGATGCAGTTGAAGAAGTTTCTTTAACAAATGCAGGCACATATGAAGTTGTTTACACAATAACAACTGAAAATGGTTATGCAAATAAAACAGGTAAAGTAACAATTACTGTTAAAGATCCTGAATTTGTTGTTGAAACAACTAAATGGACAAACATGGGCAAGAAGCTTGTATTGGTTTACACAAATCAGGATGATTTATACTTCACATATAACGGCAATCTCATGATTAATGTTGATGCGAAAGGATACAAATATGAAAATACAACAGAATATGAACATGTATTTGCATTTGTAACAGACGAACTTGCAAACGATGTAGTAGATAACTACAAAGCAAACATCAAGTATATTAGCGAAGATGAAGGTCTCTTCATTCTTACAGCTGGTTACAGCAAAGCTGATATTAACTTCAGCAAAAGCTTAAATGTTCAGGACATCACTGTTGAATACGGTATTGTTAACCTCCATAGTGAAATCTACGGAGATGTTAAATACCAGAAGCACCTCCTTAAGGGTGATACAAACGGCGACAAAATAGTTAACGGTGCTGATAC
>JAFWXG010000134.1 GCA_017523005.1 Clostridia bacterium | reverse complement strand
TTAAACTTACAATAGCTACAAAAAGCTATGGGTATCAAGGCTTAAGTCTTGCAAGCTTATTAGAGAAAGAAAACATAATTGTTGAATACTTTGATTGTGATTTTTTAGTGTTGATGTTTTCTGCAGACACAAAAAAAACTGACATAGATAAACTTTTTGAAGTTCTTGATAATATTAAAAAGTTACCGCCTGTATCAACCAAAGCGCCAAAACTAAACACACTAAAAACAAAAATCAAGCCATCAAAAGCTATTACAATGCAAAGTGAATATGTAAAAACTTCAGACGCTATAGGCAGAATTTTAGCATCGCCTTGTGTATCATGTCCGCCTGCAGTGTGTGTGGCGGTGTGCGGAGAAAAGCTTGATAAATCTGCTGTTGATATGTTTTTGTATTGTGGAATAGAAGAAGTTTTAGTTATAAAGAAAAAGCCATCCTGACGGATGGCTTTGTTTTATATTATATTCTTGCAACACCGCTTTTGATTGCAGCTTCTGCAACAGCTTTTGCAACAGTTTTTCCAACTCTTTCATCGAATGCTTTAGGGAGTATGTATTCTTCACTTAATTCATCATCAGAAACAAGTGATGCAATAGCATAAGATGTTGCTATTTTCATTTCATCATTTATATCAGATGCTCTCACATCTAATGCGCCCCTGAAAATACCGGGAAACGCTAAAACATTATTTATCTGGTTTGGAAAATCGGAACGGCCTGTTCCAACAACTCTTGCACCTGCCTCTAAAGCATCCTGAGGCATAATTTCCGGATTTGGGTTTGCCATGGGGAATACAACAGCATCTTTTGCCATTGATGCAACCATTTCTTTAGAAACAATATTAGGAGCAGAAACACCAATAAACACATCAGCACCCGCCATAGCATCTTTTAATGTACCTGAAAGTTTTTCAGGATTTGTTATTTTGCTCATTTCCTTGTGTACATCGCTAAGTCCTTCCTGACCCTCATAAATAATCCCGAATTTATCACATAGAACAATATTTTTAACACCTAATTTCATAAGATGTTTAGAGATTGCAATACCTGCAGAACCTGCACCGTTAACAACGCATTTGATTTTTGAAATATCTTTTTTAACAAGTTTTAATGTGCTTAAAAGTGCAGCGCCTACAACAATCGCAGTACCATGCTGGTCATCGTGAAAGACAGGTATATCACAGATTTCTTTTAGTTTTTTTTCTATCTCAAAGCAACGCGGAGCAGCAATATCTTCTAAGTTTATTCCGCCAAAACTGCCAGAAATAAGATAGATGGTACGAACTAATTCGTCTACATCTTTACTTCTTATACAAATAGGGAAAGCATCAACATCTGCAAATTCCTTAAATAAAACACATTTTCCTTCCATAACAGGCATACCTGCTTCAGGACCTATGTCGCCAAGACCCAAAACAGCAGAGCCGTTTGTAATAACAGCGACCATGTTATGTCTTCTTGTTAAATCAAAAGATTTGTTGTAATCTTTCTCGATTTCAAGACAAGGTTCAGCAACACCGGGAGTGTATGCTAATGATAATGCCTCTTTATCTTTAACTTCTGTTCTTGAGCAGACTTCGATTTTGCCTTTCCATTCGTAGTGCTTTTTTAATGATTCTTTTCTGATATCCATAATTGTCACCTGCTTTTAAAAATTTATTTAATTATATACTTTTTTGCATTTTAAGTCAATACTTCCTTGCATTTTGAGAACAAACAAAGTATAATTAGTATATGTGGAGGTTGATTTATGATAATAGAAAATGCTAAAAAAGAAGATGTTTGCACCTTAAAGCAAATATGGAAAGAAATTTTTAAAGATCCTGATGATTATATTGATTTGTTTTTTGATAAAAAAATGAACCTAGAATATACATTTGTTGCCCGTAAAGACGGGGAAATAGTATCGACTGCATATCTTATAAATTCGCCATTAGTAACAGATGATAGCAAAATAATACCCGCATTTTATATGTGCGGAATATCAACATCACAGCAGGCAAGGGGAAAGGGA
>JAFWXG010000133.1 GCA_017523005.1 Clostridia bacterium | reverse complement strand
TGGTTAAATCAATCGATGAAACAAATTTGGTAAGCTTTTCGATAGGTCCTATGATAATATCTGCCATAACCCAGCTTAAAACACTTACGAGCAAACACACAACTACAGATATTACAACCAATATCCACCTGATATCTTCAATAAATCCCTCGGTGTCCCTTGCAGTTTCCGAAACATACACAGCACCTAATACTTTTGATTCGGAAAGTACGGTAACTGCCCCCTCAAGCACTGTTCCTACCGATTCATCATCAGTAATTGTTACAGTATCTACCCCTTTAAGAGCAGATGTGATTTCTTCTTTCATCAGTATTTTACCGCGAATATCACTGTAGCTGTTTGTATCATAAATAACAATAGCTTTACTGTTTGCTATAATAACTCTTGTTGTATCATCAAGGTTAAGGCGTGAAATTGCAAGCCTTATTCTTTCCTGGTCATTTTCCATGTAATCTGAAACAACATTTGCAATTACATTGGCATTTGCAAGAAGTTCAACCTTTCTCTGATTGTAAAGATATTGAGTTATTGCAGCTAAGATGTATGTCGAAATAAACAGCAAAGTCAAAACAACAATGCTTACATAAGTTACAATAAGACGCTTTCGGGTGGCTCTTTTTTTATGCCTCTTTAAAATAATAACCGACCCCCCACTTGGTCAAAATATACTTAGGCTGTGCAGGATTTGGCTCAACCTTTTCTCTTAATCTTCTCATGTGAACATCAACTGTTCTTGCATCTCCAGGATAATCATAACCCCAGATGATATCAAGCAAATCATCTCTGGAATAAACTCTTCCTGGATTTGAAATGAACAAATCCATAATATCATATTCTTTTACAGTAAGTTCAATTTCTCTGCCATCAATAGTTAGACTTCTTGAGAATTTATTTAAATTAACACCTTTGTTATTTTCCTTGTTTGCAGGCTTTGATGAACTTTCAGAACGGCCTCTTCTGCGAAGAACTGCTTTCACTCGTGCCTTTAATTCCAAAATATTGAAAGGTTTTGTCATATAGTCGTCAGCGCCGTATTCAAATCCCATAATCTTGTCCATATCATCGCTTTTTGCTGTGAGCATAATAATAGGAACATTTGAGGTTTCGCGAATTTTCTGGCATACCTGAAGTCCGTCCATTTTCGGAAGCATCAAATCGAGCACTATTATGTCTAAACTTTTGTCACGCCCCAAGCGTACCGCTTCTTCTCCGTCCATAGCGGTTTCAACAGTATATCCGTCCTGCTCGAAGTTGAATTTAAGCCCCTTTACTAATAATTTTTCGTCGTCTACAATTAAAATTTTCAATTTGTAAGCCTCCCCTTACTTTTAAGTAATTGCCAAAAAATTCTTTCGTAACTTTATTATATACCAATAATCAAAGAATTGCAACAATAAAAATTTAAAATTCCTGTTGCTATATTCAACTTTTTTTGTTATAATATAATGTAAGTATATTTATTTCGACAAGGAGGTTGCCATGAAGCGTTTCATATCATGTTTTTTGCTTATTTTCATAATGCTAAATCAATTTACTGTGCTTGCAACACAAAAGAATATTGACGCCATTTCGGCACCTACCTATCTTTTAATGGACGGCATAAATGATGCTGTTATGTATGAAGAAGGCTGTAACACAAACTTAGCAATAAATAACTTTGCAAAAATCATGACTGCAATTTTATCTATAGAAAAATTTGCCCCTAACGACATTTTAACTTTTACAGACGAAACGAATGTGTTTTACGGAAACGGGTTTGGAAATATTGCATATACAAAGCCCGGGCTTACCTATACTGTAAAAAACCATCTTGAAAATATGTTACTTCTCTTTTCAGATGCGTCTGCAATAGCTTTGGCTAAGGCACACAGCGGTTCGGAAGAAGCGTTTGTTTCTGCTATGAACAATCGCGCAAAAGAGCTTTTAATGAACGATACTTTGTTTGTATCTTCAGACGGTCATGATACTGTTACAAGTCAAGGCAAAACCACCGTTTACGACCTCTATAAACTCATGAAGCATGCTATGAGTCTGCCGTTATTCCAGCAGATTATGAAAGAGGTTACCATTGAACTTCCAAACACTTCAGGCGGTGTGACACCATACACTTCAAGAAATCATCTTATAAGCAAATTCACTTATTCAAGTTTCGTATATTCTCCTGCTGTTGCAGGATTTATTTCATACAACCAAGACAGTTCATCATTTATTGCAGTATGTGAAAAAAGCGGGAATACTATTTATTCGCTTGTCATGAACACTCCCGATAACGCAACGCAAGTTTACAAAGACATAATAAATTTGTCAGAGCATGGATATAACAGTTATTCTTCTGTTATTCTGGCTAAAAAAGGTTCATTTTTACATCAGGTGCCTTTAAAATTTGCATCAAGCTCAGATGCGGTTTTGGTTTTAAAGTCTGATATTTCAGCACAGTTGCCTCTTAATTACGACGAGGCTGATATTACCTACAAAACCACCTCTCCAAAATCAGTAACTGCGCCTATAAAACAAGGAGAGGATTTAGGCTCTATTACCTATTACTACAAAGACAACAAACTTGCAACAGGAATACTTGTAGCAGAAAAAGATATTTCCTTTTCTTTATTCGGCTGGTTGTTTAGACTGTTTTCAAAAGTTAACGGCTGGCTTTTACTTTTAATACTTGCATCAGGCTTGCTGGTTGTTAATTTAGTAACAAAAAAAGCACGAAAAAAAGAAGAACTCAAAAGAAGAAAACGCGAAATTTTAGATAATAACGACAAATAATTCGGAGGATTTTATGGCAAACAGACAGGAAAACATAAGAAATTTCTGCATCATCGCACATATAGACCACGGCAAATCTACATTAGCTGACCGTCTGCTTGAAGAAACAGGTGTGTTAACTGCACGCGAAATGGATAATCAGGTGCTTGATAACATGGATTTGGAAAGAGAACGCGGTATAACAATTAAAGCACGCGCTGTAAGACTTGTTTACAAAGCTGATGACGGAAAGGAATATTTGCTTAATTTGATTGACACCCCCGGTCATGTTGACTTTGGATACGAAGTATCACGAAGTCTTGCTGCCTGTGAAGGTGCAATCTTAGTTGTAGATGCCGCTCAGGGAATTGAGGCGCAGACTCTTGCTAATACTTATCTTGCTTTAGAGCATGACTTAGAGCTTGTTCCAGTAATCAATAAAATTGATTTGCCCTCTGCACGCCCCGATTATGTTAAAAATGAAATTGAAGATATCATTGGTATTGAGGCTCAAGACGCTCCTCTTATTTCTGCTAAACAAGGAATAGGAATTCACGAAGTATTAGAAGAAATTGTTCATAAAATTCCATCCCCAAAGGGGGATAAGTCAACTCCCCTGCAGGCTCTTATCTTTGACTCTTATTACGATGCCTACAAAGGCGTTATTGTTTATGTAAGAATTAAAGAAGGTATGGTTAAACCCGGTATGCGCATCAGATTTATGGCAACAGGCAAAGAATTCGATGTTGTTGAAACAGGATACATGAAGCCGTCAGGATTAGTGCCTGCAAATTCATTAGAATGCGGAGATGTAGGTTATATTGCGGCAAGTATTAAAAATGTTACTGACACTCAGGTTGGCGATACTGTAACAAACGCAGATAATCCTGCTTCAGAACCGCTTCCGGGATATCGCAAAGTTAACCCAATGGTATATTGCGGTATCTATCCTGCCGACGGCTCTAAATACGGCGACTTAAGAGATGCACTCGAAAAATTACAGCTAAACGATGCGGCTTTGGTTTTTGAGGCAGAAACTTCAAACGCTTTGGGATTTGGATTTCGTTGCGGATTTTTAGGACTTCTGCACATGGAAATCATTCAGGAAAGAATTGAAAGAGAGTTTAATTTAGATTTAGTAACAACTGCTCCAAGCGTTATTTACAAAATTACCAAAACTAACGGCGAAGTTATAAATTTAGA
>JAFWXG010000002.1 GCA_017523005.1 Clostridia bacterium | reverse complement strand
TGACGGGAGGTTACAAATTTACCCTCTCTGCCTGCCATGGGGCTGTCATTTACCATAAAAGTCATCTCAACTGTAGGCTCGCTGATTTTTACAAAAGGCAACGGCTCTACTTTTGACGGACTGCACAAGGTTTCGCCGATAGAAACATCGTTAATTCCCGAAAAGCAAACAACATCTCCTACTTTTGCTTCCGTAACCGGTTCTCTGTTTAAACCTTCTATCTGATAAAGGTTTGCAATTTTTCCTTTATATTTTACGCTTTCATCATGGTAGTTGCAAACCGAAACCTCCTGATTTTGCTTTATAACTCCTCTTTCAACTCTGCCGATACCAATTCTTCCGACATATTCGTTATAGTCGATTGATGACACCAAGAGTTGCATTTCTCCGTCGCTATCGCCTGTGGGAGCAGGAATATGACCTAAAATGGTTTCAAAAAGCGGAACTAAATTTTCTCCCTCTTTTTCAGGGCTGACTGTTGCAGTACCCTTTCTTGCAGAACAGTATAAAATCGGACTGTAAAGCTGTTCTTCGTTTGCATCAAGCTCTAATAAAAGCTCTAAAACTTCGTCGCCGACTTCGTCTAAACGAGCATCAGGGCGGTCTATTTTATTTACTACTACAATCAGTTTATGCTTAAGTTCCAATGCTTTCTGGAGTACAAATCTTGTCTGGGGCATAGGACCTTCTGCCGCGTCAACGAGCAGAATAACTCCGTCAACCATTTTGAGTACTCGCTCTACTTCTCCGCCAAAATCAGCGTGACCAGGGGTGTCAATTACATTGATTTTCACATCTTTATAGTAAATTGATGTGTTTTTTGCTAAAATTGTAATACCTCTTTCACGCTCAATGTCATTTGAGTCCATAACTCTGTCTTCTACAACCTGATTGTCACGGAAAGTACCGCTTTGTTTTAGCATTTCGTCAACCAATGTGGTTTTACCATGGTCAACATGGGCTATAATTGCTATGTTTCTTAAATCGTTTCTTGTAATCATAAATTCTCCATTCTTATATATTGGTCGATTGTTTCTAACGCACGGAGAGCAATCTTTAAGTTTTTGTCTCTTTTTTTGCCTTTAAATCTTTCTTCAAGAGATGGTATTATACCAAAATTTATATTCATGGGCTGAAATTTTTCTATACCGCTGTCAGACACATAATTTGCAAGAGATGCTATTGCGGTGTAGTCGGAAAACCGATGAATTTCGCCTTTTGTCAAAAGCTGACCAAGATAAATCCCGACAAGCATTCCCGATGCCGCAGACTCAATATACCCTTCAACTCCTGTAATCTGTCCTGCAAAATATAAATTTTCGTTTTCACGCATACGATATGTGTTGTCAAGCAGCTTTGGGGAATTGATATATGTGTTTCTGTGCATTACTCCGTATCTTGCAAATTCTGCATTTTGTAAACCCGGAATCATTGAGAATACTCTCTTTTGTTCGCCGAATTTAAGATGTGTCTGAAATCCAACGAGATTATATAATGTGCCCTCTTTATTGTCCTGACGGAGCTGAACTACCGCATACGGCTCTTTGCCTGTTTTTGGGTCGGGCAAGCCTACAGGTTTTAAAGGACCGAAAAGCAGGGTTTGTCTGCCTCTCTTTGCCATAATTTCGACTGGCATACACCCTTCAAATACATTTATTTTTTCAAATTCTTTCCATTCCGCACATTCGGCAGAAATTAAAGCGTCATAAAACTTGTTATATTCTTCCTCCGACATGGGGCAGTTAAGGTATGCAGCTTCGCCTTTATCATAGCGGGAAGCCCTATACACCTTTTCCATATCAAGACTTTCTTCCATCACAACAGGCGCTGCTGCGTCAAAGAAATGTAAGAAATCTTTTCCGCCTGTAAGACTTAAAATTGTGTCAAACAAAGGGTCTGAGGTTAATGGACCTGTTGCAATAACTGTAATGCCGTCGGGCAGAGTATCTGTTATCTCTTCTTCTATTACGGTAATAAAAGGATTATTTTTAATTCTTTCAGTTATAATTTCGGAAAATCCGTTTCTGTCAACTGCGAGCGCTCCGCCTGCGGGGACTTTAGTTTCATCCGCTGTTTCTATGATAAGCGAAGAAAGCCGACGCATTTCCTCTTTTAAAAGTCCGGGGGCTGTTTCAATGCCCGCACCTCTTAACGAATTTGAGCAAACAAGCTCTGCAAAGGAGTTTAAGTGATGTGCAGGAGAGTGATTTTTAGGTTTCATTTCATAAAGATTTACCTTTACACCTCTTCTTGCAAGCTGCCATGCACATTCACACCCCGCAAGTCCTGCACCAATAACATTTACTGTCATTTTTTGCCCTCTTTCTGTGTAAACTTGCAGTCATCATTTGTACATTTTAATGTCTTGTGACCTCTGAAAACATTCAAAACAAGCATACTTCCGCAATCGGGACATTTTCTGTTTAAAGGTTCGTCCCATGACATGAAATCGCAAGTGGGGTTGTTTTCACAGCCAAAATATTTTTTGCCTTTCGCAGACTTTTTAACTAAAATTTTGCCTCCGCATTTTGGACAGTCTACACCAAGCTCTACAGCAATACTCTTAGTGTTTCTGCACTCAGGGAAACCAGGGCAAGCTAAGAATTTTCCAAATCTTCCCTGCTTTACAACCATCATGCGTCCGCATTTTTCACAAGGAATATCTGTTTCTTCGTCTTTAATTTCAACTTTTTCAATTTGGCTTTCAGCCTTTTTCAAGGTCTCTTCAAAGGGTGTATAGAAATCTTTTAAAACAGCAGTCCATTCTCTGCCTTCCTCTACTTCGTCAAGCTGTTTTTCCATGTTTGCGGTAAAGTCCACATCAACAATATCCTGAAAATGCTTTTCCATCAAGGCAGTTACAATTTTACCTAAATCTGTAGGAAACAATGCTTTGCCCTCTTTTTTGATGTATCCGCGTTCTAATATTGTAGAAATTGTAGGCGAATAGGTAGATGGTCTGCCAATTCCGTTCTCCTCCATTGTACGGATAATTGTAGCTTCTGTATATCTCGGCGGAGGAGTTGTAAAGTTTTGTTTGGGCATAAGCTCTTTTAAATTCAAAATCTCGCCCTTTTCCAAACTCGGAACTGAATTATTTTCTTTCTTTTCATCATCTGTAGACTCTTCATAAATTGCAGTAAATCCCGCAAATTTAATTTTTGAGCCTGTTGTTTTGAAAATATAATCATTTGCAGAAATATCTGCAGATATTGTATCATAAATTGCACTTGTCATCTGACTTGCAACAAATCGTGACCAGATGAGTTTGTAAAGTCTGTATTGCTCGGGTTTTAAGGATGCTTTAACCAAGTCAGGTGTTAAGAACACATCTGTAGGACGGATTGCTTCATGCGCGTCCTGAGCATTCTTTTTGGTTTTATACTGCGGAATATATTTTGGGATATAATTTTCTGTGAAATTCTGTGACAAATAGCTTTTTGCCGCAAGAGATGCCTCTGTTGAAATTCTAAGTGAGTCGGTTCTCATATAGGTAATAAGACCGAGTGTCCCCTTGCCTTTGATTTCAAGACCTTCATAAAGACTCTGTGCAATACGCATGGTGCGTTTTGATGCAAAATTGAGCTTTCTTGACGCTTCCTGCTGGAGTGTACTTGTTGTAAAAGGCGGTGCGGGTTTTCTTTCCTTAACGCCTGTTTTAACCGCATCTACAATAAATTCTGCATTTTCAAGCCCTGATAAAATTTTATCCATTTCTTCCTTGCTTGAAACTTCAATTTTACCGTTTTTATTGCCATAAAATTTTGATTCAAAAACCTGTTTTGCTTTTTCTTTATTAAGTTTTGCAGTCAGTGACCAGTATTCTTTGGGAGTAAAAGCATCGATTTCCGCTTCTCTGTCGCAAATAAGCTTTGTAACAACAGACTGAACTCTGCCCGCTGACAAACCTTTACGCACATTTTTCCACAAAAGCGGACTTATCTGGTATCCCACAATTCTGTCAAGAATTCGTCTTGCCTGTTGTGCGTCTACAAGATTTGTGTCAAGCTGACGCGGATTTTTAAGACCTTCTTTAACGGCAGTTTTTGTGATTTCATTGAATGTGATACGGTTTTTATCTTTAGCATCTAAAGACAACACATTTGCAAGATGCCATGAAATTGCTTCGCCCTCGCGGTCAGGGTCAGTTGCAAGGTAAACTTTTTTGGCTTCCTTTGCGTCTTTTTTGAGCTTTGACATCAAATCCCCTTTACCGCGGATAGTGATATATTTTGGTTCAAAATTATTCTTTATGTCTACACCAATCTGACTTTTAGGCAAGTCCACAAGATGTCCCATTGATGCCACAACCTTGTAATTTTTACCCAAGTATTTTTTTATGGTACCCGCCTTTGACGGTGACTCCACTATGACCAAATAATCTGCCATTTTTTCCTCCTAATGAATTATATATTGATTTCCGTCTAAACGGACTACCAAACCTTCTATTTCTAAAGACATTAAAGCAGAGTTTACCTCCTGAACAGAGATACCTGTTCTTGCCGAAATCTCGTCGGCATGAACTCTATTACCGCTTATGCAGGATATAACCTTAAGCTCTGTTTCATCTAAATCTTTATATTTCTCTTTTGTTAAATCAGCAATCTGTCCCTTATGTTCTGTCTTGTAAGACAAAGGCATTTTAATATCCTCATACACTTTGCTGTAGTCTTCTAAAATTTGTTCGGGACTATTTACTGGTATTGCTCCCATTCTAAGCATTTCTATACTGCCCTTAAATCTGGGGTTATATAATGAACCGGGCACAGCATAAACCTGTCTGCCGTAATCGCCTGCAGCAGTTGCTGTTATTGAAGTTCCGCTGTTTCCTACTGCTTGCAAAACCAAAATACCATGCGACAGACCCGCAAGCAAGCGGTTTCTTAAGTAAAAATTTCCTTTATAGGGCCTTACATCATGAATAAATTCAGTTATAACCAATCCGTCTTTTTCAATTATTATTTCCTTAAGACCTGCGTTTGTCACAGGGTAGTTTACATTTATTCCGTTAGGAAGCACTGCAATAGTTTTGCCAATGCTCTTATGGATATATTCTTCTGCCCCGTCGGCAAAGCCTGACACAATAGTAAATCCTGCATTTTTAATTACAGGAAGAAAATCATCAATAATTCTCTTACCCTCGTCGTCTGACTTTCTTGTACCTACTGCAGTAAACAGCATCTCAGACAATCTATCGATATTTCCCTTGCAGTATAAAACAACTGGCGGGTTTGGAATTTCTCTTAACAATTTAGGATATTTCTCGTCCTGAATACACACAATCTGCATCTTGTCACGATTGCATTTTTCCAAAATATATTCTGGATAAGTTAAATCCTTTTGTGCAAAGGCAAGCTTTACAGACTCACTCAATCTGCCGAAATGCAATTCTTCTATTCCGTTCTGAAACACATTGTATGCCGACCCGAACTTTTCTATAAGCTCGGCAGACCTTTTAGACCCGTAGCCAAATACCTGTGTCAGCCAGATAGTGCAAAGAAGCTCTCTTTCATTCATCAAGAGTTCCCCCTTTTAAGTGTGGCTTCATACATAAAAATTGCACCCGCAACAGCCACATTTAAAGACTCCGCTTTGCCAGGCATAAAAATTTTTGTTTTTACAACGCCCAAATCCACAAGTTCTTTGGATACTCCGTGAGCCTCGTTGCCAAGACATATTACAGTTTTTCCGCCTGCAAACTCAAGCTTATCTAATGTCTTATCTCCGTCAAGGCTTCCTGTAATTAACTGAAACCCTTTATTTTTAAGTTCTTTAAGTTTATCTAAATAATTTTCTTCACACAAAACAGGAATATGAAACATTGAGCCCATTGTAGACCTTACTGTTTTGGAATTATATAAATCGGTGCAGTCTTTAGACAAAACAACCGCATCTACCCCCAAAGCATCTGCCGTTCTTATGATTGTGCCCACATTTCCGGGGTCTGCAACCCTATCTAAATATACCACAAGCGACATATTTTCAAAATCACAAATATTATCCGGAATTTTCCCTACAACCATAAGTCCTTGCGGAGAACAGGTGTCGCTTATCGACTCAAATACACGCTGTGATACAACTGTTACATCAAACCCCGCTGGAACTAAATCAAGCTTATCCTCGGTCGCAACCACAATTTTGACTAACTCCATTGAGTAGGCTAAAAATTCGAGGACAAGGTTTACGCCTTCTATTAAGTATAGGCCTTCCGCCTTTCGGTTTTTCTTGTCTTTTAACTTTTTTATTTGTTTTATAAGCGGATTGGAAGGACTTTCTATTTTCATCTATTTCTCCATTCATAATATAAAAATTCAAAACAATACTGCATTTAAGTTTCTCAAATGCAGTAGTTGGTAAAAAGTTAATTTTTATCATGAGTTCTTACTATAGAATAATGCAATTTTTTATATCTGTCAACACTTTTTTTAAAAAAAGCAAAAATATATCATTTTGCTTTGTACTTTGACGGCGAAATTCCAATAACTCTTTTAAACACTGTACTGAAATAATTCTGGTCGGAATACCCCAAAGCAGAGGCGGTCTCTTTAACACTCATTCCGTTACCCAAAAGCTCTGATGCTTTTTTCATTTTCATGGAAGAAAAATAATACATTACACCGCATCCTGCATACTTGCTGAACACCTTTTTAACATTAGACTCACTCATTTTGCAAAGCTTTGCAAGTTCGGGAAGCTCCATGTGACGGTAAAGGTTATTCTCAAGCACCGACAAAATAGTACTGTAGTTTTTAGCAGAAATAGAGTGATGTCTTATATCCCCGTCATTTAGGTTAGATAAAATCTCGTGAATTAAACACTCCAAACGACATACAAGATATGACGCATCCATTTCTTTACCTTTAATAATGCTTACCGGTTCGATTGTCTTTTTTTCATAAGTAAAAATCTGCTCGGCCTCGTGTGAAATTTTTCTTACGGAATTCATTACCTGCTCGGTCATAGTAAAAATTCTTCCCGTAAGAGCAGGCATACTCTTGGCATCAAACGAAAGAATAACGATTTCAGGCGCAGTTCCTCCCTCTGACCATATACTGTGAAACTCCATAGGCTTGTGAATAACCACATCCCCGCTCTGCACAAGATACACATCCTTATCAGCAGTAATTCCCGCTTTCCCGCTCAAAATAAAAACAATTTCCCAAAAGTCGTGTGCTTCTCCGGAAAAATAGTGGTCAGCTTCAAACCTTGTTTCGGTAAATGTCACAAGTTTTTTAATCTGGACCATTTTTTTAATTTCACATCTTGTCACAAACATTCTTAACTCCTTTAGTAGCTAAAATCAAAGAAAATTTATCTGAAATTCTATATACATATTCTTTTATCTACCATATAATACAAATTATAATAGTTTATTATATGATTGTCAAGAGGAGGATTTTAAAATGAAAGCACCTGTACTTGTTGTAATGGCAGCCGGCATGGGAAGCCGATTTGGAGGTTTAAAGCAAATTGCCCCTATGGGAAATAACGGGGAAATTTTGCTCGACTTCTCAGTTTTTGATGCCAAAAAAGCTGGTTTTAAAAAAGTAATTTTTATAATTAAAAAGGCTATCGAAGAGCCTTTCCGCGAAGCAGTCGGAAAGAAAATCGAAAGCATGATTGATGTCGAATATGTTTTCCAGGAAACTTATGCCAATATCCCTGAAAAGTTTTTGTCTAAAGCAGAAACAAGAGAAAAACCCTGGGGTACAGGCCATGCAATCCTTTGTGCAAAAGACGCTGTTGGCGATGATTCCTTTGCTGTAATCAATGCTGATGACTATTACGGAAAAGACAGCTACATCAAAATTGCTGACCACTTAAGAAATAACGATAATATGTGTATGTGCGGATTTTTACTCTCAAATACACTTACCGAAAACGGAACTGTTTCAAGAGGTGTGTGTGAGGTTGACGGCGACCGCCTTGTATCTGTTACAGAACATACTGCACTCGATAAAAACAGCGGTTTTCCTGCAGATACTGTGGTTTCTATGAATATGTGGGGCTTAACTCCTAAAATTTTTGCTCAACTTGAAAAGGATTTTGAAGAATTTTTAGAAAATAATGCTGATAATCCAAAAGCTGAATTCTTCCTCCCTGCAGTTGTTGACCGCATGATTTCTAAAAACAATGAACATGTAACAGTTTTGACAACTCCTGAAAAATGGTATGGCGTTACATATAAAGAAGATTTGCCAATGGTTAAATCTGCTTTGCAGAAAATGATTGAAGAAGGCAAGTATAATGACTGATTTGAAGGAAATCTTATCTAACTTTCCTGTCAGTACAGAAATTTCTCTCTATGGTAACGGACATATTAACGATACCTATATAACAAACGGCTCTCCATCATATATTTTGCAGAAAATGAATACCAAAATCTTTAAAGACACTGAAAGACTTATGCAAAATGTTGTAGCAGTTACTTCTCATGTGCGTGAAAAGATTATCAAAGATGGCGGAGACCCGGAAAGAGAATCTTTAACAGTTATTCCTACCAATGACGGTAAAAATTATTACGCATCTCCCGACGGAGATGCGTATCGTCTTTATATCTTCATTAAGGATGCTGTAACCTACGATGTTCCTGAAAATCCGAAACAGATGTATGAGGTGGGCAAAGCTTTTGGCAAATTCCAGAAACAACTCGCTGACTTTAATATAGATGTTTTATATGAAACAATCCCAAATTTTCATAACACTCCCAAACGAGTAGAAAATTTAGAAGCTGCAATCAAAAAAGATGCTTTTGGAAGAGCAAATGAAGTAAAAAAAGAAATCGCATTTGCAAGAAAGTATTCAAAGTATGCTGACTTAATTCAAAACGGAATATCAGATGGTTCAATCCCGTTGCGCGTAACACATAACGATACTAAAATCAATAATGTTATGCTTGACTTAAAAACAGGCAAAGCGGTATGCGTTATCGACCTTGATACTGTAATGCCCGGCTCGTTGCTTTACGACTACGGCGATGCGTTAAGAACAGGTGCGGCAACTGCCCCCGAAGACGAGCATGATTTGTCTAAAATGTATCTTAATATGGATTGCTTCTATGAGTTTTCAAAAGGCTTTTTGTCATACACAAAAGACACTTTGACAAAAAAAGAAATCGAACTTTTACCCCTTTCTGTGCTCATTCTTACTTATGAGTGCGGGATAAGATTTTTAGAAGACTACTTAAACGGCGATACATACTTTAAGACACATTATAATAAACAGAATTTGTATCGTACAAGAACACAGTTTAAGCTTGTAAAAGATATCGAAAGCAAATTGCCCGATATGCAAAAAATTATAGACAAAATCTTAGAAGGACTTAAATAAAAAAAGCGGATGCTTTACGCATCCGCTTTTAATTTGTTTTTATTCTTCTTCTTTAGCCTTTGACACAATAACATTTGTGATGATGCCAAGAATAAGGGCACAAGCGATTGAAGTCAATGTAACTTGTCCAATCTGGATAGCCATTCCGCCGATACCTGTAATAAGGATTACAGAAACAACAAAGAGGTTTTTGTTAGCAGAAAGGTTAACAGACTGAATCATCTTAAGTCCTGATACCGCGATAAAGCCGTAAAGTGTGATGCAAACACCGCCCATTACGCACGCAGGAATTGTAGCAAGGAATGTTACAAACGGTGCAAAGAATGATGCAACTATTGCTAAAATTGCTGTTGTAATGATTGTTACGATAGACGCGTTTTTAGTAATAGCTACGCAACCTACACATTCGCCATAAGTTGTGTTTGGACATCCACCAAAGAATGCACCAACCATTGAACCAACACCGTCACCTAAAAGTGTTCTGTGGAGACCCGGGTCTTCAAGAAGTTCTTTATCAATGATTGTGGATAAGTTTTTGTGGTCTGCAATATGTTCAGCAAATACAACGAATGCAACAGGAATATAAGCAACTGCAATAGTTGCAATATACTGTGCGTCGATTGCTTTAATGCCTTTAAATGCTGTAAGGAATGTAAAGTCAGGATACCACTGCATGTTCTGGAAAAGTGAGAAGTCAATTACTGTAAGAGTTTCATTAGCTGTCCATATACCGATTACAGTAAAGATTGCAGCAACTGCATAGCCTGCTAAAATACCAATAATAAACGGAATGAGCTTTAATGTCTTTTTGCCGTATACAGAGCACAAAACAACTGTAATAAGTGTTACAAGTCCGCACACAAAACCAATCCACGCTTTAGGACCGCTCATAAGGAATGCTGAACCTGTGTTTTCAGCAAATTTCAAAACATCGCCAACCGCATTTCCTGCGAGTGAAAGACCGATAATTGCAACTGTAGGTCCAATAACAACAGGTGGCATAAGTTTGTTTATCCATTTAACGCCTGCAAATTTAACGACAAGTGCGATAACAACATAAACAAGACCTGCAAAAATCGCACCCAAAATAATGCCTGCATAGCCTGCCTCAACAGTTACAGCACCTGCAAATGCTGCAAACATTGAGCCTAAAAAGGCAAATGATGAGCCCAAGAAAACAGGACTGCGGAATTTTGTGAAAAGCAAATAAATGATAGTACCTGCACCTGCACCAAAAAGTGCTGCAGACTGGCTCATTCCGTTACCTACGATTGACGGAACAGCGATTGTAGCTGCCAAAATTGCCAGAAGTTGCTGAAATGCAAAGATGATAACCTGACTGAATTTCGGCTTGTCGTTTACACCGTAAACAAGTTTCATTTTAATTTCCTCCAATTCTTTTTTGCGTCACACTTTTACAAATTGTGACATTAGTTACTATAAATATACAATATTTTGTGGTTTTTGTCAATTAAATTGAAAGAATTTAAGTAAAAATTTTTTATAGTTTAGTGTTAGGTGTTCGATTCCCTCCCTTTTTAAACAACAAAAAAAGATACCCTACGGCATCTCTTTTTTGTTGGTGCAGGTGATGGGAAGAAATCTTTCTTTGAAAGCTTTCCCTGCTCATCGACCCAAAGCCTCCGCCTTT
>JAFWXG010000132.1 GCA_017523005.1 Clostridia bacterium | reverse complement strand
GTCTGAAAAACCAACAACTGACACGCCTTTGTATTTTTGCTCAATATTTTTAGAAGCAATTTCAGCAACTCCAGGCTTTCCGCCAAACAAATAAACTGTTCCTTTCATCTTTGCAAGAACATCAAGTATTCCACAGCATATATCAAACCCTGCGGCTCTTTGTTTTATATGTCCGCCTAAAATTTTTGACGCATAAACAATGCCTATTCCGTCAGGCGTAACAATGTCTGCAGAATTTAAAACATCCATAAATTCTTTGTCTTTTTTTGCAACCTGAACTATTTCTGGATTAGGCGTTACAATTACAAAAGGAGTTTTTTCATACGATGTCGCTTTCTGAACAGTTTCTTGGATGGTATAGCTGTCAAACATCACGCCCATTATATTGGTTTTCAAATTCATCACCTTGTCTTGCTATATTCTATCTGCCTAATTAGTTCATTACCTGTCATGCCACCGCACGCAGTAATCCTCTTTAAGGCATATACATCTGTATCTTTTTTGTTAGCGGAAAGCTCGGTATTATCGGTTTTTACACACGCTGAATAGCCGGCTTTCTCTGCCTCAATTTTGACCTTATCATTAAAATGACCATACGGATATGCTAAAAATTCGACATCTTTGTTCATATATTTTTTGAAAAGGTATTTTGATAAACGGAGTTCTAAAATCATAGACTTTTCATCTGCAAAATGAAAATCACTATGCAGATTGGTATGACTTTCGATATCGACAAACCCTGAATTTTCCATCTCTATCGCCTGTTCCCATGTGAAATGAGGATAAACAACCCCGTCAGACATTCCCATTCTGCCTGTAATTACAAAAATGGTTACAGGAATTTTTAATTCTTTGATGATTGGAAATGCGTGAGTATAATTGTTTAAATAACCATCATCAAATGTTATGATAACAGGTTTTTCAGGAAGATTTTTTTCTCCGTTTACCCAATCCTTATAATCATAAAGAGAGATAGGTGTGTATTCATTATCAAGAAGAGCAGTCATCTGGTCTTTGAATTCTGCCTGAGTCATTTCAACTAACGCACGATCAGGAGAATAGCTTGGGTTTATGTTGTGATACATCAATATCGGCACTGTTGTCTGAGCAGAAACAGTCGTACACAAACTCAGCATAATACATACAACCAACAAAATCGATTTATTTTTCATATAATTCCTTAATAAGGTCTTTTCCGCCTTTAATAATTCTTTCTGCAACGCCTGCTTTGAAAGATGAAGATCTTGCTTCATATCCACCCTCGTCATAAGCAGACTGCATTGGGAAATAACCCATATAACCATTTGTAAGACCGCAAGGAAGAATAAGTTCAAACCCTGGTGTATCTTTAATTTCAACACCTATTTCTGTAAAGGGTTCGCCAGCGATACCGATTAAAGCAACAGGACCTAATTTTGCACCTGTGAGTCTTACATCGAATTCTTCAGGACCATTTTCTAATTTGCACATTCTTATTGCTTCTGCAACAACTGTAGTAAGTTCCATAGCCTCAAAAGGAATCAAATCATCTCTTCCTGCTTCATACAATTCTTTGTATTTTTTCGCAAGTGGAATTTGTTCTTTTTCGGGCATATTTGATGGTACTTTTACATCTTTTATGATTATGTCAATGTCATCAACATCTACATATTTAACTTTATCATAAACCTGAAGTACTGTACCTGCTAAAGCTCTTCCTACAAATCTTGCCATGCCCGGGCTCTTCATTTCATTGTCAAAGCTTATTTCTGTGTCGTTCATGTCGCCGTCTTTTGGGAATACATTTGTGCTTCCTACATCGCCTTGTGCACCGCCGATAAAAATACATTTTGTTCCGTCTAATGCTTTATCTAATGTTTTGCTCATCCAGCTTGGCCAGTCAGCAGATAAAAGTTCTCCGCCTATAGTATCCACATGAAGTCCATAGTTCACAAGCACAATACTGTCAGCACCTTCTCTGTCAAAGCGAAGAACATTTACTCTCTGGTCTAATGTACCTATCGGGTGGTCAATATTAGGGTCCTCAACAGGAGGACAGGTCATAGTTGTACCGTCTTTCATTTTATATCGTCTTATGTATGCAACGCGTTCGGGAGCATAGCCTACAATATATCCCATTTTGGCTGGTTTTAAATCGGAAATTGCAAGATTGATTGAATCAGCAATTCTTACACTTAAAAAATCTTCGTATGTAAGAACTGT
>JAFWXG010000131.1 GCA_017523005.1 Clostridia bacterium | reverse complement strand
CGTGATAGAATATAATCAGAATGTTTTCAAGGTTGTAGATTACGGAAAAATCACAACTCCGGCATAAACGCCATTACCTAAGAGATTGAAAATGGTATACGACGGCATGACCGAACTCATTGATACATATAAGCCTGATGTAGTTGCGATGGAAGAATTGTTTTTTAATACTAATGTAACTACAGCTATTGCGGTAGGTCACGCAAGAGGAGTTCTTGTTTTAGCTGCAGAAAATGCTGATGTACCGCTTTGTGAATACACACCGCTGCAAATTAAACAGGCAGTTACAGGATATGGCAGAGCAGATAAAAATCAGGTTCAGCAAATGGTAAAAATGTTTTTAGGATTAAGCGAAGTACCAAAGCCTGACGATACTGCAGACGCTTTGGCAGTAGCAATTTGTCATGCACACTCAGCAAGTCTTTCAGGAAAGCTTGGAATATAAAGGAGTAAATTATGTACGCGTTTATACAGGGTATAATAGAAAATACAAGTAATCAGACAGTTGTTTTAAACTGTAACGGAATAGGTTATGAAATATATGTTTCAACAGAAACATTAAACCGTCTTCCTGCGATAGGGAAGGCAGTAAAGCTTTACACACATTTTCATGTTCGTGAAGATGCCATGGAGCTTTTTGGGTTCTTATCAATGGAAGAAAAGGAAGTGTATCAGCTTTTGATTTCTGTTTCGGGTGTAGGACCAAAAGTAGGTCTTGCGATTATGTCTGTGTTTAATCCCGACTCGTTTATTTATGCAATAATTAACGGAGATGTAAAGGCAATCGCAAAAGCTCAAGGTGTAGGACCAAAGCTTGCGCAACGAATTATACTTGAACTTAAGGACAAGTTTAAAGGATATGCAGTGTCTGAAGACAGAGAAGTTTTTGCAACGGTGACAAGTGAAACAAACGAGGCAGTTGAAGCACTCACATCTTTAGGATATACAGTTAATGAGGCAACTAAAGCTGTTACAGGATTAGAGGGAAGTGTAGAACAAATCGTAGGCGAGGCGTTAAAAAAGCTTATGAGAAGATAAGGGGAATAATATAATGGAAGACAGAGTAATCACATCTACATATACTCAGGACGATGGGGATATTGAAGTATCTCTTCGCCCGAGAAAACTTGATGAATATGTAGGACAAAGCAAGGCGAAAGAAAATATTAAAGTGTTTATAGAGGCGGCAAAGCTTCGTAATGAGTCACTTGACCATGTGTTACTATACGGACCGCCGGGACTTGGAAAAACAACTTTAGCGGGAATTATTGCAGCAGAAATGGGAGTAAATATCCGTGTGACATCAGGTCCTGCCATAGAAAGACCTGGAGATTTAGCCGCAATTATTTCTAATCTTAATGAAAACGATATTCTGTTTGTAGACGAAATCCATCGCCTTTCGAGAAGTGTGGAAGAAATACTTTATCCTGCCATGGAAGACTTTGTGATTGATATTGTGTATGGAAAAGGCGTTTCAGCAAAAACTGTGCGAGTAGCACTTCCTAAATTTACTCTAATTGGTGCAACTACAAGAGCGGGACTTTTGTCTGCACCTTTACGCGACCGATTTGGTTATATAAGCAGACTTGAAATGTATACAGTGGAAGAATTGATGGAAATTATAATCCGTTCTGCGTCAATATTAGATGTTATAATTGAAACTTCAGGTGCTGAAGAGATAGCAAAACGCTCAAGAGGAACACCGAGAATTGCAAACAGACTTTTAAAAAGAGTTCGTGACTTTGCACAGATTGAATCAAATTCAATTATAACAAAAGAAGTGGCAGACACTGCTTTAAACCGCATGGAAGTAGATAAATTAGGCTTAGATACAATGGACAGAAGAATGCTTAAAGCTATAATAAAGAGCTTTGGCGGAGGTCCTGTAGGTCTTGAAACCATATCCGCATCAATCGGAGAAGAAAGCAACACAATAGAAGATGTATGCGAGCCGTATTTGTTGCAGTTAGGCTTTATCAGTCGTACACCAAGGGGTAGAGTTGCAACCAGACTTGCGTATGAGTATTTTGATATTCCGTATAACGGAGAGTAAATTATGTTTAAAAAAATTGATTTAAAAAGGTATAAGTTAAGAATAAGAATGGCAATAAGCAATATGCTTTTGGCTGTAGTTCCGCTTATTGTATTCAGTATTATTACATACGGAGTTTTTATAAATGACAGTAATAGTTTAATTACATCTACATTAAACACCTCTTTTGCCCAGATGACCGAGCGAATGGAGGAGTATTTTGGAAATGTAAATACTATTATTAAAACATTTGCGTTTGATGAGACGGTACAGGAAATTTTAAAGGATGACCCCGATTTCAATTCTCCGCAAAGCAGAGAAAAGCTTGAAAATCAGTTACAGAACATAATTTTGTTAAACTCTACAATAAGTGACGCCTATGTGATTACAAATACACAAAAAGTCTTAAGCACAGTTGAAACAGTACCTACTGCAATGCTAAGCCGATTGTTAAACAGTGCAAAAACTGAAACAGGAAATGCGTTTTTGGCTGTAAATGACCAGGATAATGTTAAAAGAATTGCGGCAGTAAAAATGATAAGAGATGTCAATAATTTAGAGGAATTAGGTTATGTCATAATGATGATTGACAGGAATCGTCTTTTAAATATATTTGACACTGAAATTTATGGTGCAGATTTAAACTTTTTCATAATTGACAGTTCGGGAAACCCCGTTTTAAAGCCTGATAAGAACCTAAATATACCACTTTATACCATTCATAAAAGTATGCCCGAGGGCACTACAACATACAGCGATTCAGTTAAGGTGGATAAGAAAAACTACAGATTTGTAATATATAATTCTGCACAAACCAACTGGCAGTTAATAGCAACAGTATCAGAGCAGGAACTATATAAACGGAGCTTAAATGTAGGCTATAATATATTGCTGTACATTTTGATAATAGTTTTTTTAATTGTTATTTTAACAACCGTAACAAACTTCAGGATTACAAAACCTATCTCACGACTTGCGGAAGCCATAGACCGAGTTGCGTCGGGAGATACCAAGCATAAGATATCGTTTTCCGAAAAAAACGAAATTACTTTTATAGCTGATAACTTCAACCACATGGTAGACGAAGTTCAGGCAGCAAAAAAACGAATATTTACAACCCAGCAAAGGTTATACGAAACAGAACTTCAAAAGAAACAGTTTGAAGTAAGCTTGCTTCAGTCCCAGATAAATTCGCACTTTTTGTATAACACATTAAGCTGTATTCGAGCGATGTCAAGAAAAGGTGCTGAACAGGAGGTTTCTACAATGATAACCTGTCTGGTGGGAATGTTAAGGTATGCCTCAAATTTGCAGGAAAAGTCAGTACTACAAGAAGAATTTACGAATGTTAAGAACTATGTAAGTATTCAGAATATGAGGCTTGGGGAACAATTACAGTTGCTTTTTGATGCAAATGATGATATACTTTCTAATGAAATTCCAAAAATGACATTGCAACCTGTAGTTGAAAATTCTATCTTGCATGGATTTGACAGTAATCGTGATGAATGGAAAATCCGCATAAAAGCCAAGCAACGTGATGATTCAATTTATGTTTCGATAATTGACAATGGAAGCGGTATTGACAAAGATAAGCTTAAAGAACTAAACGATATGCTTTCAGACACAGAAAGGTCTTACACAGTATCTTCAAAGACAGGAAGCATAGGGCTTATAAATATTCAAAATCGTATCCGTTCGCTGTATGGCGAAGAATACGGCGTTAAGGTTAAAAGTTTTAAAAATATAGGAACAGCAGTGATAATCAAAATACCATTAAAGAGAAGTGATGATTATGTATTCGGTACTTTTAATAGATGACGAACCATGGGTAATGGAAGACCTGAAATTTTTAGTCGACTGGAAAGATTTAGGATTTGAAATTGTT
>JAFWXG010000130.1 GCA_017523005.1 Clostridia bacterium | reverse complement strand
TGTTCTTCCAATGCTGTCACGGAGATGGAAGTCGATTTTAGGTCCATAAAAAGCGCCGTCGCCCTCATTTATAATATAAGGAAGATTTAATTTTTCCAAAGCACCTTTTAATCCGTTTGTTGCAGCTTCCCAGTCCTCGTCACTTCCCATACTGTCTTCAGGACGGGTAGACAATTCGATAAAGTATTCAAAACCGAATTTTTCATAAACCTGATTGATAAGATGAACAACATCCATAATTTCGTCAGTAATCTGGTCCTGACGCATGAAAATGTGAGCATCGTCTTGTGTAAAGCAACGAACACGGAACAGACCATGTAAAGCACCCTTTAATTCGTGACGATGAACAACACCCAATTCGCCAACTCTCATAGGAAGTTCACGATAGCTGTGAGGCTGACTTCTGTAAACCATAACCCCGCCGGGGCAGTTCATTGGTTTGATGCAGAAATCTTCATCATCTATTAAAGTGCTGTACATATTATCTTTATAGTGGTCCCAGTGACCGCTTGTTTCCCAAAGCTGTCTGCTCATAATCATAGGGGTCTGAACCTCTACATAGTTATCAGCATAATGGATATCACGCCAGTAATCAATTAAGGCGTTCTTAAGTGCCATGCCTTTTGGTAAGAAGAACGGGAAGCCCGGACCTTCTTCGCAAAGCATAAATAAACCCATTTCTTTGCCGATTTTTCTGTGGTCGCGTTTTGCAGCCTCTTCTAAAAGCTTCATGTGAGCGTCAAGCTCTTCCTGGCTCTTAAATGCTACACCGTTGATACGGGTAAGCATTTTGTTTGTCTTTTCGCCTTTCCAGTATGCGCCTGACTGCTGTGTAACTTTAAATGCTTTTAATGCCTTTGTGTATGTTAAGTGAGGGCCAACACACATATCAATATAATCGCCCTGCTGATAGAATGTGATAGTAGCATCTTCGTCTAAATCGTCGATATGCTCTAATTTATACATTTCTTTTCTGTCTTCCATGAGCTGTTTAGCCTCAGCACGGGGGAGAGAGAATGCTTTAATAGGAAGATTTTCTTTTGTAATTTTTTTCATTTCCTTTTCGATTTCAAGCAAATCTTCGTCAGTAAGCTTTGTATCTCCCAAATCAACATCATAGAAAAATCCGTTTTCTGTTGCAGGACCGAACGCAAAGTCTGCGTGCGGATAAAGACGCTTAATAGCCTGAGCCATAATATGCGCCGCAGTGTGACGGATAATATGCAATTCTTCTTCAGGTGCACATTCTCCAACATGACCGTCGTTATAAATTACTTTCATTTTTATTTCTCCTTTCAATAAAAAAGCCCTTAATATACAGCATGAGCCATATATTAAGGGTGCATTTGCACGGTTCCACCTTAATTTTTAACTTTAAGGATTTTATCCCTCGCCTTATAACGGTGGCAAACCGATGCGGTATACTTTAAAAATTTCCACCGCACAGCTCGGGAGTGGTTTTCTCTAAAGGGGTGTATCAGGGACTTTCAGCGCAACATCCCATTCTCTTTCATACAAGAACCTTTAAATACTCGTCTCCGTCAATGCTTTTGTATATATAATATGTAGGTATTGTATCATAATTTTTTCGACTCGTCAAGACCTTTTTGTCTAAAAAGAATAACAGATGTAAAAAAATTTTTCGGAAATTTTTTCAAAAAATACTTGATTTGTAAAAATTTTGTGCTATAATGATAATGCTATACAATATCTCTTTAATATGTGCTTGGGATTATGTCCATGAATTCCTGAGCAAGAAAAGAATAACCGCAAATCGAAATCCCTAAGATGTTTTTCTTTGTGCGTTTTAACCTGCTCACAGACTTAAAACAACTTATGAGTGTCTTAACCAAACACTATGATGGATTTGCAAAAAATGCTTTGTGGAACCGACAAGGCAGAGTTTTTTATACTCAAAAATAATATTAAGGAGTGAAAAGTAAATGAAATTTAAAGTAAAAAGCATAATCGCATACATGATTATCGCTTGTATGCTTATGACTTTCATGCCAGTACTCGCTGCTGATACCTACGAAAGCTTTAGCCCAGTTAAACTGACAATTGAGTTTCAGGGCGGTGGCGCAAGCAGTGCTAATCAAAAAATAGTACTTCCAAAAGAAAATTTCCCATTTGAACTTACTGCTAATGACCAGCTTAATGGTTATTGGTTGACAGGTTCTGCAACTCATACAGAAACAGGTGTTGTTTCTAACTTTAACTATGTTAAAATTGTTGATTCTGTATTAAGAGACGATGGAGACTATGAAATCCATTTCGCAAAAATAAACGATTTTAACGCAGGTGACTCTCGTAGCAACATTTATGACTATGATATCACACTCAGCATGACTTCAGGTGCTACTGTTACAAGCTTCGAACCATTCAAGCTTCCTACAACACAGGCATACCAGAACAGCACAAAAGTATGTTTGAGAAAAGCTCAGCTTCCTAATCTTCCATTTGAACTTAATGCAAATGACCAGCTTAACGGCTATTGGTTAAACGGTACTGCAACAGATGCTAGTGGCAATGTTATTGAATTTAAGTATGTTAAAATCACTGATTCTGTATTAAGAAGTGATGGAGACTATGAAATGCACTTTAAAGCTGTGCCCGGCTTTACAGGTTCAGGCACTTACACCTATGACTTTACACTTAGCATGACTTCTGGTGCTACTGCTACAAGCTTCGAACCATTCAAGCTTCCTACAACAAATGCTTACCAGAGCAGTAACAAGGTTTGTATAAGAAAAGATTATCTTCCTGATCTTCCATTCACTTTTGAAAATGATACACTTAACAATTATTTCTTAAACGGTACTGCAACCCTTTCTGATGGCACTGCATATGAATTTAAAGATGTTAGAATTACAGACTCTGCAGTAAGAACTGATGGAGACTACGAAATTTATTTTAATCAAAGTGCTGTAACAGGCTGGACAGGTTCAGGTTCTTACACCTATGACCTTACATTAAGCATGGTTGGTTTTGTTAACTTGGACAATTTTGAAACAGTTAAGCTTCCTACAACAGGTGCTTACCAGAGCAGCAACAAGGTTTGCTTGAGAAAGACTGAACTTCCAAAACTTTCATTCAATCTTGATGCAAATGATTTGCTTAACGGATTCTGGTTAAACGGTACTGCAACTCATACTGATGGTACTGTATATAC
>JAFWXG010000001.1 GCA_017523005.1 Clostridia bacterium | reverse complement strand
CCGCATACTTGCGACAGATGATATTATACCAATTTTTATTGTAATTGTCAAGACTTTTTCAATATTTTTTCTATTTTTTTGAATTATTTATTCTAATGCTTGTTTTATGTAAAAATTTTGTTCAATCTCTTCTTTAATAGTTGTAAAATCACCATGTCCGGGATGTACAACAAGGTCAGGAGACAAATGTGAGATTATGTCACGGAGAGTATTAAACATTGTTGTTTCGTTTCCGCCAGGCAGGTCTACCCTGCCGATACTTCTCCTGAACAATGTGTCTCCTGAAAACAAATGCCTTTCGCATAAAAATGAGCAACTGCCCTTTGTGTGACCTGGAGTGTGAATTACTTTGAATTTTAAATCTCCAAAAAGTAATTCATCTCCGTCTTCTATAAATTTGTCTGCCTCGAATTCGTTATCCACACCAAAGTCAAACGCTCCCTGACTATCAGGTTCAGAAAGCATTTTTCTGTCATCGTAGTGAATATATACGGGCAAATCTTCATACCTGTCTTTCAAATCAACTACTGCACCAGTATGGTCAAAGTGTCCATGAGTGAGCAATATTGCTTTAGGCTTAAAATCATGCTCTGCAATATGGTCTGCAATAGTTTCACTGTCTTCTCCGGGGTCAATAATCACACAAGTACCTTTTTCATCGTAAACAATGTAACAGTTTTCTTCTAAAACTCCCGTTACAATCACGCTAAAGTCCATTTTCTTCTCCTTTTAAGAAACAGATTGTTCTTTACTTATTTTTTTATTTGTATTTTTTGAAGTTTTTTCTCCGTATTCGAAAATCGGTTGCTTGCCCTCTAAAACAACTTCCTTGGTTATTATACATCTTACAACATCAGGGTTTGCAGGCAAATTGAACATAATATCCTGCAAAGTGTTTTCCATAATTGCGCGAAGTCCTCTTGCGCCTGTTTTACGCTCTATAGCAAGGTCTGCAACAGCATTTATTGCGTCATCTTCAAATACAAGCTCACAATCGTCGTACTTGAATAGCTTTTTATACTGCTTAACCAAGGCATTTTTCGGGCAAGTTAAAATCTGAACCAAGGCATCTCTGTCAAGCTTACCTAGTGATGCCATAACAGGCAATCTGCCTACAAATTCGGGAATAAGACCAAATTTCAACAAATCCTGCGGTTCTGCAAGTTTTAAGAAGTCTTGCGAACGGTCTAATGAATTCTTGATATCTGTTCCAAAGCCTAAAACTTTGTTACCTAATCTTTTTTCAATCATTTTTTCAAGACCATCAAATGCACCGCCGCAAATAAACAAAATATTTGAAGTGTCAATCTGTATAAATTCCTGATGCGGATGTTTTCTTCCACCCTGTGGCGGAACTGATGCAACTGTACCTTCCAATATTTTTAAAAGTGCCTGCTGAACACCTTCCCCGCTTACATCACGGGTAATAGACGGATTGTCTGATTTTCTTGAAATTTTATCAATTTCATCAATGTAGATAATACCTTTTTCAGCGCGTTCAACATCAAAGTCAGCAGCCTGAATAAGCTTAAGCAAGATGTTTTCAACATCTTCGCCTACATAGCCCGCCTCTGTAAGGCTTGTTGCGTCTGCCATAGCAAACGGAACATTAAGAACACGAGCAAGAGTTGATGCAAGTAAAGTTTTACCTGAACCTGTAGGTCCGAAGAGCAAAATGTTACTTTTTTGAAGTTCTACATTATCCTCATCATCTTCTGCAAGACTGCTCAAGCGTTTGTAGTGGTTATAAACTGCCACAGACAACGCCTTTTTAGCATCGTCCTGACCAATAACATATTCATTTAATTTTTCATAGATTTGTGACGGTGTTAAGATATCCCCTTTTTCTGCAACTGATCCTTCAGCATAGTCATCTTCATCGTCAAAAACTATATTTGCACATATCTGTATACATTCGTTGCAAATATATACTCCGGGGCCGGAAACAAGGCGCATTACCTGATCCTGTGTTTTTCCGCAGAATGAACAGCGGATTGTTCCGTTATCATCTTTCGACATTTAATTCCCCTCCTTTATTGCATTAAAAAATTATTTTCTTTCAATAACCTTGTCAATCAAGCCATATTCAACAGCTTCTTGTGCAGACATAAAGTTGTCACGCTCGGTATCTCTCTTTATAACCTCCAAAGGCTGACCTGTTACTGAACTTAAAATCTGATTTAAATTATCTTTTATTCTGATAATTCTGTCAGCATGGATTTTAATGTCAGTTGCCTGACCTTGAAAACCGCCCAAAGGCTGATGAATCATGATTTCACTGTTTGGAAGTGCAAAGCGCTTACCTTTTGCACCTGCAGAAAGCAAAAATGCACCCATACTTGCTGCCATGCCTACGCAAATAGTAGAAACATCACATTTTACATAATTCATAGTATCATAAATTGCCATTCCGGCAGTAATAGAACCACCGGGACTGTTGATGTAAAGACTGATATCCTTTTCGCTGTCCACACCTTCTAAAAACAAAAGCTGTGCTACAACAAGGTTTACTGTTACATCATTTACTTCTTCACTTAAAAATATAATGCGGTCATTGAGAAGTCTTGAGTAAATATCATAGGACCGTTCTCCTCGACCTGTCTGTTCAACGACCATTGGGACTAAACTCATATCCATACTATATTTCCTCCTTATTTTTTAAAATATACAGACCGGAAGGTAAATTTCTTTACCTTCCGTCAATCTAAAATTATTCTGCGTCCTTTTTTTCAGCTTTCTTTGTAGTTGTCTTTTTTGCTGCAGGTTTTTTCTCTGCAGTATCTGCTGTTTTCTTTGCAGTTGTTGTCTTTTTAGCTGCAGTTGTTTTTGTTGCTGCTGTTGACTTTGTTGCAGTTGTCTTTTTTGCTGTTGTAGTTGTTTTCTTTGCAGCTGGTTTCTTTTCAGCTTCGCCTTCAGCTTTTGCAGTAGTTGTCTTCTTTGTAGTTGTCTTTTTAGCTGCAGGTTTCTTTTCTTCAGGTTTTACTTCCTTAATTTTTGCATTGTTAACAAGGAATTCAACTGTCTTGTGTGTTTTGCATTCCTGTCTTAAGCCTTCTGTCTGGCTCTTCATGATTTCCTTGATTTTTTCAACTTCCATACCGTATTCAACAGACATTTTCAAAAATTCTGCCTCGATATCGTCATCAGTTACTTCGATGTTTTCAGCTTTTGCAATAGCATCTAATGCTAATGAACCCTTAACAGAAATTTCTGCCTGTGACTTAAAGTGTTCTTTCATGGTATCGATAGTTGTGCCTGTGTATTTGGTATAGAGTTCTAAAGACATACCCTGCTGACGAAGTTGCATATCAAAGTCCTGAATTAAAGACTGTGTTCTGTCTTCAATCATAGCCTGAGGAATTTGTACTTCCATACCTTCAACAACCATATCAACTAATTTGTTCTGAAGTTCGTTTTCAGCCTGATTATCTTTTCTTGCCTGTGCTTTTGCTTTGATATCAGCTTTAAGGTCAGCAAGTGTATCGAATTCGCTTACATCTTTTGCAAATTCATCATCGAGTTCAGGCATTTCTTTCTTCTGGATTTTATTAGCTTTAATCTTAAAGATTGCAGCTTTACCTTTTAATTCTTCAGCATGATACTCTTCAGGGAATGTTACGGAAATATCCTTTTCATCTCCTACATTCATGCCAACACACTGTTCTTCAAAGCCAGGGATGAATGAGTTTGAGCCGAGTTCTAAGTCATGGCCTTTTGCTTTACCGCCGTCAAAAGGAACTCCGTCAACAGAGCCTTCGTAGTCGATATTTACGATATCGCCCATTTCAGATGCTCTGTCT
>JAFWXG010000129.1 GCA_017523005.1 Clostridia bacterium | reverse complement strand
TTCCCGACAGAGCTTTTTGACGAAATAGGGGATACAATCCGCGAAAAAGGAAATGAATACGGCACAACAACAGGCAGACCAAGAAGATGCGGATGGCTTGATGCTGTTATTTTAAAATTCTCAGTGCGCACAAGCGGTTTAACATCTTTGGTTTTGAATAAACTTGACACAATGTCTGGATTAGATACATTAAAAATATGCGTAGGTTATGAGAAAAACGGCGAAATCATTACAGAGTTCCCTGCATCATTAGAAGAACTTGCACTCTGCAAACCTGTATATGAAGAAATGCCAGGTTTCAGTGAAGATGTAACAGGTATCCGCGAATATGATAAATTGCCTGAAAATGCAAAACGCTATGTAGAAAGAATTGAACAGCTTTGCGATGTTAAAATTTCTATGATAGGTGTAGGTCCTGGCAGAGACCAGAATATCAATCGATAGAGGTGAAAAAATGGCTACGGCAAAAAAAGAACAGAAGCTTGAAGAACTCATGTACAAAGGGAAACCTGTTGTGCGTAGAGGAAACACAATGTATTATGGATTTATTGATGACAAATACATTGTAAAAATAGTAGAAGAAGAGACAAAACCTCATGGAGACACAGAGATTGCTACTAAAGTAACAGTTCAGCTAACTACTAATAATTCCAAATTAAAAAGTGCAGAGCGTATTATTCGTCAAAGTAAGAAAGAAGGATTGTTTGATGCACTTGATGTTGGATATGTTTGGCTGGAAGATGCGTTAGAATACGAATAAAATATTAAAAAAAGCAAGGTAATTTTTATATATTTGCCTTGCTTTTTTTGTTGCTAAAAAAATCAATAAATACGCCTAAAACAGAGGGAAAAGACAATATTTGTTAAAAAAATGTTACAAAAAATTTTAAAAAATGTAATAAAACTATTGACAAATTTGTAAAAATGTATTATAATCTATTTGTGTTATAAAAAAGAAGAAAGGCGTGTTAATTTATGCATATAAACGGCTCAACTGTTAAGCGTGTTGTTGCATCAATAGTTTTAGGTACATCAATGTTAACAGCGATACCGGCAATGGCGGTAGAATATATCGGCATTGGCAAAGTTACAGGCAATAGTGTAAATGTAAGAACAGGTGCGGGTACAGACTCGCAAATTATAGGAAGTGCAAATTCAGGCACAACATTTCCGGCTCTTGCATCAGAAAACGGATGGTTTCAGATTGCATACAACGATAAAGTTGCATGGATTTGTGGTACTTATTTTACAGTATCTCCCATTTCTATTGAAAACAGCAGAGGATTTGTTAAGGGAGATGTTGTTAACATCAGAGAAGCAGCATCAATAAATTCAAAAGTTATAACATCTGTTCCTCAGGGTGCAACATTAGTTGTTTACGGGGACGAAGAAGGTTGGTACAAAGTTTCTGCAAATGGTGTTGTAGGATACATTTCAAAGGATTATTTCACAACAGAAGCTATCGTAACATCGGTTGCATCTACGTTAGGTCAGGCAGTAGTTGACGAAGCTATGAAGCATGTTGGAAAAGCTTATGTATATGGTGCATCAGGTCCTAATGCTTTTGACTGTTCAGGATTTACATCATATGTGTTCAGACAGTTAGGGTATACCTTAAATCGTGTTGCAGCTGACCAGATGAAAAACGGTGTAGCAGTTGAAAGAGCAAACTTACAACCGGGCGACATAGTGTTATTTAACAACAGAGGCACTTCTTACATTGGTCATGTAGGAATTTATATTGGAAACAACAAAATGGTACACGCAAGCACAAGCTCTACAGGAGTTATCGTTACAGATTTAAACAGTGGATATTACGCTGAACGATATGCAGGTGCAAGAAGAATTGTAAAGTAGTTGAATTTAAATTAAATATGTGATAAAATAGAACTCGAAAGAGTTCTATTTTTTTGAAAGGGGAGAATGTGTTGAACAGAGTTCTGCTTAACTTTACGATATCTCTCTTAGTTGGAGCTGTTCTTCCTAAAAACACAACTCTTTATATTTTGCTTTTCTCAATATTATTCATAACAGGAATTGTTCATTTTTGTATTAAAAAGAGGTTAGTTTCTCTGACTATAATATTAGGTGTTGCATTAGGCATAGTTGCAACATCAAATGCAAAAACAGCCGAAAAGAGTGTGTTATATCCATATTTAGATACATCTATCAGCTGTGAAGTAAATGTGGACTCAGTCCCGGTTAAAACAGAAAAATACACAAAAATTACAGCATCTCTTCCTGAATTTGAAAATGAGAAAATAATTGTTTATTTATATGATGCTCCTGATATAAAGGTCAATCAACAGCTTTACATAGAAAAAC
>JAFWXG010000128.1 GCA_017523005.1 Clostridia bacterium | reverse complement strand
GCTGATTTTTCATAACATTAAATGAATTACAATGTGCATAAAGTGTCATATATCCGTTATCGTGTGATAAAACTACTGTAAGTCCGTAGCCGTCTAATTCTCCGCAAAAACGGACCACTCCGTTACAGGATGCAAAAATGGGAGTGCCGACAGGAACTGCAATATCAAGTCCCTCGTGAATTTTCTCATCACGCCTTCCAAAATGCGAAGTTACTTCACCGTTCTTTAAAGGCGCTGAAAATAAGGCTTCCTCCTTAATTTCGTAAGAAACTGCAGGTATATAGATTTCCTTTTCTTCCTCTTTACAGACAGATAGAATTAAAAGTGATAAAGCAAGTCCTGTTAGCAAAACTTTCGTATACATATTTCGCCCCCTACACATATAATTTATGCAGGAAATAGCGCTTTTTATGTGTTGACAGTAAAAACATTTTGTGATAAACTTAAACTGTTAAATAAGGGAAAAGGAGGGGATTTAAATGTATGAATTTTTTGCAAACATAATAAAGTATTTGTTTGTGACCGCCATCTACTTTTTCATGTTCAGTATAATAAGACTTATATATCTTGACATAAGAAGAAGCAGAATGGGAACAGTAAAAGACGACAACCCCTACTTAAAGCTTTTAAACCGAATTAACGATTTGCCATTTCGTGTTCAGGAAAGTTATTCAATAAAGGACAAGTACACATTAGGCAGAGGAGCAAATACATCTATCACAATTCCCGACCCGTTTTTATCAACAATTCATGTGCAGTTTTTAAAAGAGGGAGACGGCTGGGCGATTATAGATAATGAAAGCACAAACGGAACAGAGGTTAACGGCGAGCAAATCGGTGGAGAACCATGTGCATTAAAAACAGGTGACCTTATAAAATTAGGACAACTCAACTTTATTTTTGTAGAGCCTATATTAGACGAATGAAAAAAGCCTTGCATTTGCAAGGCTTTTGTTTTTTATCTTATTAAGTATTTTGCTAAATAATCGGGAATAGAATTCTGCTCAAATCTAAAGAAGTATTCGCCAAGTGAAAAATATTCCGAATTATCGTTATTGTTTCTTATGTATAAATTGTAGTATGTTCCGTCTTTTTCATATTCCATATTATTTATGGTTAAAAGATAATCAAACACCTTTTCAGCATCTTCCTTATTAAGTAAAATCAAATCGTTGTCAGAGCCTGAAAATTCGTAAAGTGTGCCTGTATCCTCTTTGTATGATACTGTTGCTTTAGAATAGTGGTCGTTCTCAAATGTCATAACTACAGGCTCTTTTAAAATATACATTTTATCAGTAACTGCAGTCTTTATGCTGTCAATATATCCTGCATTTTTCAAGTAATTCATTGCGTTTTTGAAATTATTGTTTACATGAATTGAGAAATGATAAACCTCCTGAATATAGTCATCAATATACTGTTCTGTAAAATTATCATTCTTCTTTATAAACGCATTTTTTACTTCATTTTCATAAGCAGTCATATTAGTGTTTGCACTAAACGAGATAGGGGAGTTTTCTACATAAATCTGGCTATAGGTTAAATCAAGAACATCTTGCTTAACTGCTTTTAAAAACTCAACTGCATTATCTCCTGCAAATCTCATGTGGGATAATTCCGCCAACATATAAGTGCCTGCAACCGATTTGTTTATATCTATCCATTCAACATTTTCTATGTTAATTGTGGAAAGGTCTGTTGCGTCGAGCTTGTATTCGGGATATGAATACATGGTATTTAAAACCTCGATTGCCTTATCTGATAAAACCTTATATTTTCTCACTAAAGTATCGCCGTTGTTAAGCTCATAAGATACATATAAAATTCTCCAGGGGAGTATGTTATCTCTGCTTTCTTTTACAGGAATGTCTTTAATAAATTCCTTGTGATATGATAAAACTGTATCAATAATTGTTTCGTTTTCAAAGAGTGTTTCTTCTCTCCAGTTTTCAGAAATTGTAGCTTTTGAAATTTCATCTTTTTCAGGAATTCTGGTTTCGTATCCAAATATACTTGTAAATGCACAGAAAGATAACACTAAAGCAGATATGACAACAAATCCTAAAAAGCCTTTGTATCTTTTGAATACTTTAACAGTTTTTAAAAGTAACATTTCAGCTATAAAATAAGCTATTGCAGAAATAACCGCTGCTACAAAAAACATTATAAAGGTTGATGTTTCCATAGAATACAAAATTGCAACAGATGCAACAGCAACGCCTGATGTGACGGTGTATTTTAATACAGGCTTAAAGCTTTCAAATGCCGACACATCTCCGCAAGCTTCAATTTTACGGGCTTTATATGTAAAATAAGAGATGAAATAGAGTATAACAGCACCTAAAATATAAAGCCAAATGTTAATATTGGAGAAGATTTCAACAGTGCGTGACATACTTGAAGTGGTTTGCGTGAAAAGATAGCAAATCGGATTGTATTTAACCATAAGATTTGCGATAAAGTTTTCACTTCCTACAAACCCGAAAAGATACATTTCGCTTATTAGATATATGAAAAGCGCAACCAAAAGCGGAATTATATGAAGCAAAGCGTTTATTCCGATATGTGCGGCAGGATGTCCTGTTAAAAATCCTGCAAAGCAGGCAACAGAGAACATAATAAATAGTACTGCTAAATTATATCCGACCCATATTAAAATGCTTTTTAAGGATATTAAAGCACCAAAAGAGGCAAAGCTCATTATTAAGAAAATTATACCCATAGCAAGTACAGGAAGAGCCATCAAGGTAAGAGCTGCAAGCAATACTGATACAAAATTTTCTTTTCTTGTTACAGGCAGACCATGAATAAAAATACCTTGTTTTGCTGAATGAACATTTCCGTATACCAGCACAGCTGTAACAGTCGGAACAATCAGGGATAAAAGAACAGGGAATATAAAATAATCACTTCTTAAAATCAACATTCCCGAAATATAGTTTCTCATGCTCGCATATCTTGAAATAAGTGTGACAGGCGATTGCATTAAAATTATAAATGCAGTTGAGAAGAACAATATTATAAAATATAAGAAACTGCCCCATTTAAAACGACTCAATGTGTTTTTATAAATTGTTTTATTAAACAATGATGTTCTTGAAGT
>JAFWXG010000127.1 GCA_017523005.1 Clostridia bacterium | reverse complement strand
ACCGCAGCAATGCGTTAATTGCAAAAAAAAACAGGAGAAGAAGAATGACCAACGAGAACATTTTAGAGAACTTGAAAAAACTGTATCAGTGCAAGACCGAATTCACGGTAACGCAGACAGGAAAGCAGAGCAAAAAAGTAAACGGATTTTATAAGCCGCTGACACATGAAATATTCTTGCATAACAAAAACTTCAAATCCGACAACGCCGTAATGTTCACGGCGATTCACGAGCTTACGCACCATATCCAGAATGAAAACGGCGTGAAAGCCGCAAGAGCGCACAACAACGCTTTTTGGAGTACATTCTACAACCTTCTTGATGAAGCTGAAAGAATCGGCATTTATTCACGCGAACGAAGCGAAAGCGTAGCGGCAAAAACAAAAGAACTTACAGACATTCAAAAACAGATTATCGAATTGCAGAAAAAACAGGGAAAACTTCTTGCCGAACTTCACAGGGAATGTGAAGAGCAGGGCGACAGATACGAAGATGTACTTGAACATGATTTGCAGATTTCCAGAAACAAGGCAAAAGAATTACAGAAACAGGCTTATTTGACATCTGATGTTTCAGATGAAATGTCAAAAGCAATCAATTCAGCAAAAGACGCAATGATGAAAAACGCCGCAATACAGGCGGCTGACAGCGGGGCAACCGTTGAGCAGGTAAAGGCGATTGCAAAAGATACGGCAAAAAAGACAAAGCCTGCAGACGATGGGCTTGATTCACCTTCAAGCCTTATGCGCGAAAAGAAGCGTATTGAAAAAACAATCGAGCAGTTGCAAGACAGACTTGTAAACATTGACGAACAGCTTATAAGCATGGGGGTAGATGATGATTGACGGTAACGAAATCAAGCTGAATACCACCCAGCAGAGAGTTTTTAATTACATCATGGATTTTGGGTCAATCACGACACTTGAAGCGTGTGTGGATTTAGGCGAAACAAGGCTTTCAGCCCGGATTTTTGAGCTGAAAAGCAAGGGTGTGAATATTTCAAGTGATTGGATTGAAGTCCAGAATAGGTACAAGGAAAAACGCCATGTAAAGCGATATTACATCGGCTAAAAATAAACAAAAAGGAGTTCTGAAATGGAATTATTCGGAAAAGAAATCAAGAAGAAGCACATTATCACAGCAATCGTGATTTTGCTTGCTCTTGTAGTAGGTATCAACTCATGCTCAACCGTAAAACAGCGTGAGCGCGGAGTTGAATATGTTTTCGGTAAAGTAAAAGGCGATGTTATCAAGCCGGGCTTGAAATTCCACGCGCCATTTATCGCAAATGTAACAAAGTATTCAATCGCGCCAAAAACTTTTGAAGCTACTTTTGCAGTCGGAAATGACGGAGCAATTACCCGCGATATGCAGACGGTCGGAACGACTGTAAATGTCAAATATGCTTATGACGAATCGCGCATTATGGATATTGCCACAAGATACGGCGATAGTGTGATTGAATCTGCAATGAAATCAAATATTATCGCAAGCGTTAAGGAAGTCGTAGGCTGCTATTCGATTTATGAACTTGTAGAAAAACAGCCGGAAGTTACAAGCCGTGTTTCTGAATCCATTTTAGCAAGAATGGTCGATTATCCTATCACAATTTCACAGACAACTATCACAAATTGGGATTGGTCAGATGATTTTGACCGCCAGATTAAAGAAACGGCAAATCGTACACAGCAGGTAAAACAGGCGGAGCAGGAAGCAAATATTGCCGCCGCAAACGCGCAGAAACTTGTCAAAGAAGCCGAAGCGAAAAAACAGGCTATTCAGCTTGAAGCAGAAGCCGCATTGATTAAGGCACAGAATGAAGCCAAAGCAAAACAGGCTGAGGCTGACGGTATCGCATATTATAACGCAAAAATTGCACAGAACATGACTATTCAACAGCAGCAATGGAAACATGAGGAACAAATGGCATATTACGACAAGTGGAACGGAATCCTTGTATCGCAGTACATACCTCTTACGGCTGCAGGCGGAATTGTCAATCTCTCTAAATAACTATCGGGCAAAAAGTGAGGTGGGAAAATGGGAAGGAGAATCTATGTAGAACAGTACACACCGAAGATGTACACAATGCACAAAAACGGCGTACAGACTAGGCGCATTAGCTTTATCCGTTACCTGTTTTTGAAGCTTTGCGGTAGCAAGGATATAAAAGTCCTTCGCTAAAAATCCTGCTGCTTTTCAGATTGCTTTTTGAACAAGTCAATCTGGAATTGCAGCGAGGACATGAGGAATGATTTTTGATTTTCATTCAGCGTGTCTAGTTCTGCAAAAAGAAGCCGTATTTCTTGCGGAAAATCACATTTCTCTTGACCTGTAATCAGAAAATCAAGGGAAACTTTGAAATGCTTTGCGATTGCTACTAAATCCGGGAGAGCCGGGAAGCGTTTAGCCTGTTGGCTGGAATAGTAAGACGATTGCACGATTCCGTTTTTTTCAAGCATTTCTTTCAGCGAGATACCTTCTTTTTTGCAGAGTTCTTTAATCCGTTCGTAAATATCCATGCTTTTATGTTCGGAATAATTGCTTAAAAACATAATTATTATCTTGACAGATTATGCAAATAAGCAATAATATAAAAGTGTAATTGCTTAATAAAGCAATTCTGATAGAGCAATGAAAAAAGCCTACGACCTTTTTTGATTGCTTTGGCAGTCGCTCCCGAAAAGGGAATGAGAGCCGATTGGTTTTTTGTCGTAGGAAAGCCAATCGGCTTTTCTTTTTGGGGGATAAAGAAAATGAATGAGATTGCTACAGAAAAAACAGTTACAACAAAAGAATTGGCTGAAATGTTGGGTGTAGATGTAGATACAGTAAACAATACCGTAAACCGATTAGGCTTTTCCGATGTACTTCGGAAAAGTACAGGTGGTAGACCTACAAGAGTTTTCAACGAAAAGCAAGCAACACTCATTAAACAAGCAATTCAAAGGCATCACAATCTTGTGACAAGACAAATTGATAATGTTTCTACAGACCTAGAGGGTGAATTGCTTGTACAGAAAGCAATGGCTTATCAACAAATGAAAATAAATCAGCTACAGGCAAAAGTAAAAGAAATGCAACCTAAAGCCATTATTTATGATGAATTTGTAAGTCGTGATAGATTCTGCAATTTCCGGGACGGTGCTAATTATCTCCACATTTCACAATCTGACTTAATGAATCTTCTGAAAACTCGCTACATCTACAAAAATAATGTAGGTGAATATCGCTGCTATGGTGAATACTCGCAGTATTTCACTTTAAGACCATTTACTTTGGGCGACAAAACAAAACAGCAACTAATGTTCACGATTAAGGGTTTAGAGTTCTTCAAAAATAAAATCAATTCAACAAAAAGGGTGGAAGCATGACCTTACAGATTGATGATGAAGGGGAACTTGGAAAACTTCTTCAACTTCTCCCGGAAGCGATAAACACATTCAAAAAGGCTGCAAGCGTACAAAACAATCAGCTTACGGCGCAATGGTACGACTTGGAAGCCTGTTACAACTTGCGCGGCGTGGGGGCTTTTTCGACCTTCAAAAATAACAGGTGGTATCAGCCGAAGGGCGGAATCCCGGACGACATCGTACAGGGGCGGCACGCTTGGAGCAGGGAAACAGTGGCGGAATGGCTGACTTATACGGACAAAACGCTTCCAGAATACCACAAGAAATATTGCACAGGTGCAAGGAATCCGAAGGGGGCGCAGAAATGATGTTGAAATGCACTACAACGAAGTTTAACGGCAAAGACATAAAACTTTACGAATCTTCCTACAAGGGCAAAAAACAGACCTTCGGAAGCGTGAGAGAAGCACTTCTATACAGCATGGGTTACGGTTCTGACCAAGCGGCAGAATTGCGCTACATGATGAAAAAAAAGATAGACGAGAAATCCAACGAAGCATAAGGAGGCAAAAAATGCTTTATGAAGAAATCTTGAAAAACGGATTCTGTACGGCTGAAAGTACGGAAGGTATGAGCGAAGATGTGTGGCTTGATAAACGCCGTGAGGGTATCGGCGGCAGTGATTCCGGGGCAATCCTTAACATGAATCGCTTTGCTACACCGTTGAGCGTTTACATCGCAAAGAAAAACCTTCTTGATTCTGATTTGAACAAAAACAATCAGTCTATCAAGTGGGGAAAAATGGCGGAAGCTGCAATCAGAAAAGGGCTTGCAGACGATTTGAATTTGCAGATTGAAACCAACCAATATTTCCAAGTTTAGAATGACTATAACTTTGAAAACTTGTGTTTGTTAAGTTTGGTAATAATATAAATGTTATGTATGTTATGTAAATATATATAATATAATTTAATTTAAAATTGATATTATATTGTTTAAACATATCTATAAAGGTTATTAACGTTATAGGTAAATAAAATGTGTTTATTGTTTGTTTTAATTCATATGGTAGAATGTTAATATCTTTGTAGATTATTGTTATTATTGAATATAAAAAAATATATGAAAAAATATAGATAATTATTTTTTTATTTTTTT
>JAFWXG010000126.1 GCA_017523005.1 Clostridia bacterium | reverse complement strand
GCTTCCGGCAACTTCAAGAATAGACTTTGAAACATCTTCCTGCTGTGCTTCATAGCCATCCATGCGCTTTGTGAGAGCTGCAACTGCGTCATTGCTCTTCTTTACTTCTGCAAGAATTGCAGCAAGCGCGTCTGTTGCGTCTACACAACCTTCCGGCAATGATTTAGTGATGTTGTTAGGCTCTGCACCACCCTCACCGTTACCATTACCACCTTCGCCGCCATTGTCTGAACCTGCGCCACCGTTATTCTCTGGTGGTACATTTTCACCCGGCTTCTTGTTCTTCTCCTCGCCATCGTCTGCATTGCTAGGAGAGCCACCCGCAAGCGATTTAAGGAGATTCTTTGTCTGTTCCAAAACAGATTTAGCCATAATTACATGACCCCCTTGTGATATTATTTCGCGGACAGAAGCCCGCGCCTTTTCCTCTGAATATCCTCTTTCAGCCAAGAAAGAAGTCATTTTCTGTGGTGTTTTGATTTCGCCTGTAGCGATTGCCGCCATAAGCTCATTGATTGCGTCAATGTCGTTTTCTTCTGTTTTTGAAATCTCATTAGGCAAGATGTTTTCCGGCGTATTGTTTGCTACTCCACCTTCTAAATCTTCTCTCTGCAAACATCTTCCGCCTGTCATTGTCGCTGCGTCTGTTCCGTAACCTGCTGAAAGTGCTTTACAGAAATCGACATTAGACATTGATTTAGCAAAAGCGGCACTACCTACCGTGTAATTTACAGGCGAACAAGTAAGGGCTAAGTCATTCCACATAAAAGCCGTTACTGTTTCCGTACCGTCCTTGTTTTTGCGTACAACAGGCTTAATACCGCCAACACTTGCTTTCACACGGCTTGAATGAGCTTTGAGAAGGTCAATAAAAGGCTTTGCAGCCTCTACATAGCTATAGAGCTTGCCTTTTACGAATGTTCTTGTTCCTTCCGTTCTTACTGAAATAGGCTCGCCGATAATCTTTGTTTTATCGCTGATTACATTGCCGCTTGCGTCATATCTTTTGTGCTGGTGGTCGTCTGAAATTACGCCGTTTGAAAGGAAATATTCTTTACTGTCTGTGAGTGCTTTCTGCTGGATAATCTGATTCTGTAAGTCAAGATTTTCATTAGAGGCTTCGGTTTCAAAGATGTAGTTTCCGTCCTCGTCCTCTTCGCCGAAAGACTTAATGATAATGGGAACATAAACATTGGAGAGAGATTTTTCAATGTCGTTTTCAGTGTAAAAGTCCACTTTTGCCCTGCTCCTAGTGCTTCTGACCGCAAGGCAATAAAAAAAGCAGCCAAAAACACTAATACCTTTTTAGTGTTCCGACTGCCTTTTCTAAGGAATATCGTTTTTATTCACGCCCACTACAGGCGACACAATATTGTAATTTTAATAACTCTTTGAAAGGCTAGGTAACTTTCGTTACGCCGGGCATGAAGCCCGATTTCACCCTTCAAGAATTATGTTTATTTTATCAGCAAAATAATACGCTGTCAAGAATTGAATACTTTTTATAGTATTAAAACAGTATAGCTACATATTTTTGCAATTCATCATACATTTTATAACCTTCAAGCCCCGAAAGATTGTCTGCAATGGAATGATAATACCACCCTATATCTTCTTTACTTGCGTTAAAACGCTTCCAGAGTTCAGCCCCGCAATTCTGAAAGTCAACATACATACTGCGGATATTTGAGAGTTTATCAGCACAACAAACAAGTTTTGTTTCAAGTGAATCTGTTTTAAGACAATCAATAGTGTGCTGTTTTCGTTCCTTCCAAGTCTTTGATTTATCCTCACTTTCAGTCTGGACTATTGCAAGAATATCTTTTCCGAATCCCTTTTCAATTTCCTGTGGTGTAGTGTCAGTATCTTCAAGTGTATCATGCAGAATTCCGGCAACAATTACATTCTCACTACAGCCGTTTTCAGTAAGAATCTGCATTACTTCCATAGGGTGAACAATATACGGTAGATTCGTTCCCTTGCGTTTCTGATTCTGATGTTTGATTGAAGCAAAGATAATAGCGTTATGAATCTTCATAAAAGCCCCCTAGATAATAAAAGCCGTACATTATCTGCACGGCTTGAAAATCTCGTTTATGAAAGTTTTACCCCAGCTTCTTTAGCGCGTTTTTTAATCCGCTCTAATTGG
>JAFWXG010000125.1 GCA_017523005.1 Clostridia bacterium | reverse complement strand
ATTTAAATCTCAAAAAAAGAAGATGAGTGCAAGCTATATTTTATTTGTTTTTGCATTAACCTTTGCAATCGCTTGCCTTATGGACTCAATAACTGACCTGCTTTTAGACAAAATAATGTTTTCTTTCAGCTTTGTGATATTGGCGGGAGTAATTTTTATAGGTATTATTTTTGATATTATAGGTGTTGCAGTAACTTCTGCAGACACAGTTCCCTTTCATGCTCTTGCGGCAGAAAAAGTAAAGGGTGCAAAGGAAACGCTTATGCTCCTTAAAAACGCTGAAAAGGTATCAAGCATCTGTAACGATGTAATAGGCGATGTTTGCGGTATTGTAAGCGGCGGTATTTCCGCGTTTATTATTGCAGGACTTAATATGGGCGGTGTTTCTGCCTTGTCTGTCGGGGCATCAATGCTCCTTTCGGGCATTGTTTCTGCACTTACTGTAGGCGGAAAAGCGATTGGCAAATTTTTTGCGATTTCAAGCAATAATTCTATAGTATTTTTCGTAGGACGGGTAATTGCGTTCTTTAAATTCCAAAGATAAAGGGGATAATATGAAATTTTTAGACAAAATTGAATCTCCTGCCGACTTGAAAAAGCTTTCTTTTTCACAGCTTGAGCTGTTATCGGCAGAAATAAGACAATTTTTGATAGAAAAAGTTTCTAAAACCGGCGGACATCTTGCTTCTAATTTAGGAGTAGTTGAGCTGACGGTTGCTTTGCATTATGTTTTTAATTCCCCGCTCGACAGCTTTGTGTTTGATGTAGGACACCAGAGCTATGTTCACAAAATGCTGACAGGCAGAAAAGATGGTTTTTCTACTTTGCGTCAGTTTGAGGGATTAAGCGGATTTCCTAAAAAGTCAGAATCAAAGCACGACAAATTCAACAGCGGTCATTCAAGCAATTCAATTTCTGTTGCGCTTGGTATTGCTGAGGCTAACCGCTTGCTTAAAAATGACAATCACGCAATCGCAGTTATAGGCGACGGAGCTCTCACGGGCGGACTTGCTTATGAGGCACTTAACAATGCAGGGCGTTCAAAGTCTAATTTAATTGTTTTGTTAAATGACAACGAAATGTCTATTTCCCACAATGTAGGAAGTATGACAGGATACTTAACCGACTTAAGAACAAAAAAGAAATACACAGATTTCAAAGCTAATTTAAAGCAGTTTTTAAATAAATCGGAAACAGGCGTACAGATAGAAAAAATGCTTTCAAAAACCAAGTCGGGACTTAAGCATTTACTGCTTGCCGACACACTTTTTGAAGCATTAGGTTTTACATATATCGGGCCTCTTGACGGACATGACATTTTTACTCTTTGCACAGTTTTAGAACGCGCAAAGCACATGGAAAAGCCTGTGTTTATCCACACATACACCAAAAAAGGAAAGGGTTATGCCTTTGCGGAAAAAGCGCCCAACCTTTATCATGGTACAGGGCCTTTTGACCCGACAAAGCCGTTAAGTGCGTCAAATGCGGAAACATATTCAAAAATTTCGGGAGATACCATTTTCAAAATGGCACAAAAAGACGAGAAAATCGTTGCAGTTTCCGCCGCAATGGCAGAGCCTACAGGTCTTTTGCCCTTTGCAGAAACATTCCCCGAAAGATTTTTTGATGTGGGAATAAGTGAGGCTCATGCGGTAACATTTTCGTCAGGACTTGCAGATAACGGATTTTTCCCCGTTATATCAATTTACTCAACCTTTATGCAACGCGCATACGACAGCGTGGCAGAGGATTTGGCACAGCAGGGCGACTTAAAAGCTTTGCTTT
>JAFWXG010000124.1 GCA_017523005.1 Clostridia bacterium | reverse complement strand
GCCTACAATTCAGTATTTAATTGAAAATGGTGCAAAGGTTATTTTGTGCTCACATTTAGGCAAACCCAAGGGTGAACCGTTACCGAAATTCTCTTTAGCACCTGTTGCAAAGAAATTATCTGAAAAATTAGGCAAAGAAGTTGTTTTTGCAGCAGATGACAATGTTGTAGGCGAAAATGCAAAAGCAGCAGTTGCAAACATGAAAGACGGAGATGTTGTTTTACTCCAGAACACCCGTTACAGAGCTGAAGAAACAAAAAATATTGAGTCATTCAGCAAAGATTTAGCATCTTTGGCAGAAGTATTTGTAAATGACGCATTCGGTACAGCACACAGAGCACACTGCTCTACAGTTGGTGTAACTGAATTTATTGAAGGCGAATGTGTTTGCGGTTTCTTGATTGAAAAAGAAATTGAATTTTTAGGAAATGCAGTAAACAATCCTGTTCGTCCTTGTGTTGCAATCCTTGGTGGTTCTAAAGTATCAAGTAAGATTTCTGTTATCAATAACCTGCTCGAAAAAGTTGATACACTTATTATCGGCGGAGGTATGGCTTATACATTCATGAAAGCAAACGGCGAAGAAATCGGCGATTCATTATTGGAAGAAGATTATTTAGACTATGCAAACGAAATGGTTGCAAAAGCAAAAGCTAAAGGCGTTCAGCTCTTGTTACCTGTAGATACAGTAGTTGCAAAAGATTTCGCAAACGATGCAGAACATAAAACTGTTGACAGAGGCGGAATTGAAGCAGGCTGGCAGGGTCTTGATATTGGCGAAAAGACAATCGAACTTTATTCTGATGCAGTAAGAAACGCAAAAACTGTTGTATGGAACGGACCTATGGGTGTATTTGAAATACCTACATTTGCAAAAGGTACAAATGCTATCGCAAAGGTTTTGGCTGAAATCGATGCAACCACAATTATTGGTGGTGGCGATAGTGTTGCAGCTGTTAACCAGGCAGGTCTTGGCGATAAGATGAGCCATATCTCAACAGGTGGCGGTGCATCTTTAGAATTCTTAGAAGGTAAAGAATTGCCAGGTATCGTAGCACTTAACGATAAATAATTTTATGAAGACAATATTATTTCAGGGCGACTCTATCACAGACACAAACCGTGTAAGAGAAAGAGAAGAAAATATCGGTGCAGGATATGCACTTCTTGTTTCCGCTGAGCTTGGATATTTATACCCCAACCAATATAAGTTTGTAAACAAGGGAATTAGCGGTAATCAGATTGTGGATTTGTATGCCAGAATGAAAACCGATATTTTAAATATAAAGCCCGATTATATGAGTATTTTGATTGGTGTAAACGATGTATGGCATGGCTTTACAAATGATAATGCCGTAGATGCTGAAAAATTTCACAAAGTTTACTCAATGCTAATTGAAGAAGTAATTGAAGAACTTCCCGATACAAAAATTATGCTTTTAGAGCCTTATGTGTTAGAAGACTATGTAACAAGCGTAGACGGAATCTGGGAAACATTCAAGGAAGAAGTTGCACTTCGTGCGAAAAAAGCAAGAGAGATTGCAGATAAATATAATCTTGTATTTGTTCCTTTGCAAGAAGAATTTGACAAAGCATCAAAAGAACACGGAGTAAGATATTTTACTTATGACGGAGTACATCCTACACCGTTTGGCCATGAGCTTATTAAAAGACAGTGGCTTAAAGGATTTAATAAACTAATTGAAGGAGAGAAATAAAATGGGTAAATACATTATTGCAGGTAACTGGAAAATGAACAAGTTACCATCAGAAACTTATGATTATGTAAAAGAGGTTGTAGCTGCAACCGAAGGTTCAACTTGCGAAGTTGTTTGTTGCACACCTTATGTTTGCTTAAATGCTGCTATTGAAGCTGCAAAAGGCACTCATGTTAAAATTGGTGCAGAAAATCTTCATTTTGAAGATAAAGGTGCATTCACAGGCGAAGTGTCTGCTGATATGTTAAAAGACCTTGGTGTTGACTATGTAATTATCGGTCACTCTGAACGCCGTCAGTACTTTGCAGAAACAGACGAAACTGTAAACAAAAAGACCATCAAAGCATTAGAAAAAGGTTTACTTCCAATCGTTTGCGTAGGTGAAAGCTTGGAAGAACGCGAAGCTGGAATTACAATGGAGCTTATCACAATCCAGATTAAAAAAGCATTTGCTGGTATTTCTGCAGAAGATGCTAAAAAAGTTGTAGTAGCATACGAACCTATCTGGGCAATCGGTACAGGTAAAACTGCAACTGATGAACAGGCAGAAGAAGTTTGCGGTGGTATCAGAAAAGTACTTGCTGAACTCTACTGCGAAAATTGTGCAAAAGAAATTACAATTCAGTATGGCGGTAGCATGAATGCAGGTAATGCAGAAGGCTTGCTCGCAAAACCAAACATTGACGGCGGTCTTATCGGCGGTGCGTCACTT
>JAFWXG010000123.1 GCA_017523005.1 Clostridia bacterium | reverse complement strand
TGTATCTGATAGTTTGTTCTGCCTCTGGTTAAAGCAAATGCCAATGACGGGATTGTACGCTTTTCTAAAAATTCTTCATCTTCTGTGAGCAAGTATTGAGATACCATCGCCATGAAGTTTGAATGAGATACTGTGCCATCGCCTTCAGTATCAATAAAGCCCATGCCTCTTTCGTCCCAACCGCTATATAAATCATCCATAAACAAATCGTGCATATTATAGATTGTTTCATTCATGGATGCGTAATAGTTTTCACGCAAATCTACGCAGTTATAAAGATTTGTTGCAACATGTTTTAATGTTTCATAACCTGTGTCATCTCTATAGAGAATTCTGTATGAGAATGTGTAATCATCCCCTGCATTAAACTGACACTGGTGTGTACCAAAAATTGGAGCTACAATCTGACCTCTTGCATTTCCGTCAGGAGAACGGAAAAGAACACCAAATTCATGGTCACCAAGTCTTGATACATACTGCTTGATTGATGTAGGATCTACCGCAACACCTTTTGTAAGTTTCTTTCCGTTGTTATCAAAAGTAAACGCAACCATTGGTGTGAACATAGCACTTTCAGGAATTACACTTGCATCAGCTGGAATTTCGTCCTGAATGTAGTGAAGAGGTGCAGTTACTTTTTCAAATGATTTGTCGCTAAAGTCATTTCCACTGAAGTATGTGAATGAATATGCACCATCATTTTTCATGTTTGCATCAAATGTAACTTTTGGGTCATCTGCTAAATCACCAAGTGAGAAAGTCATTGTACCATTTACATGTTCTGAAGAAACAAACATTTTAACAGTTTTATCATCAACCTTTTCTAAAGTTGTCGGAATTAACCATTCAGGCTTACCTGTTTTATAGTAGTTTCTGATGCCGGAATTTGTGTATTCTCCGTCAAAAGTTTCAAATGTTTGGTTGTATGAGTCAAATGTAACAGCGTCTGCAGGAGGAGTTCTGAGAGGTTGCTGGTCCATAATCTGGCTCTTGTTTGCATACATTCCTAAGATACCGAAATCTTCTGTGCGGTCTTTAACAAGAACCCATTCGTTGTTGCGTTTCATGAAAATTTCGTTTTGAACAACACCGCCTCTGTTTGCAGAACCTTTATAGAAGTTAACCTTGAAAGTATCGTTTTCAATAGTTTCTACCTGATCGGCATTTATTTCTCCGTTTGCCCATTCAGGGAATGCTGCAGGAATAAAACCACCTTCAGCAGAACTGTTTATAACATATTCCATGAAGTTTACAGCTTCGCCTTTTGGAACATACTCCAGATCGTCGGTAATAATAATACCGCCGACACGCGCAAACCAACCTGATGTATCAACCATACGGATTTCGTTCATTTCGCCTAATTTGAATTCAAATGATCCACCGTCTTCCCAAATGAAGCCGTCTGCACCATGCTGACCAAATGTTTTAGCGGCACGAACGCCGTTTACATCCATGTTGTAAAATCTTGTACCCTGCTGGTCTAATGCATAGTCGTTTGCATAAACCCAGATTTTATATGTACCAGTTTTAGGAACTCTGAAGCTTACAACAGCATCTTCTGATGGGTCGGTTGCCGGCTTATTATCGATACCGGCACGAATTACATTTCCGCCACCGTCTGTCCATTTACCAAGCTGAGAATAGCTGGCTGTAGCAACAAACATAATTGTTCTTCCTGCTTCGCCACCGCTTGTTATTGTAACTGTAGATGTTGCATCGTCCCAACCAACAGTACAATCCATCGATTCTGAGATAAATCGAAGCGGAACTAATGTTCTGCCATTTACGAGTACCGGAGGTGAATCGATAGTAACTGGCATATCATTGATTGTTGCAGTTGTGCTGCCAATTGAAGTTACAATTCTGTCACCAAATGTACTAACTCCAACAACTGTTTCATTGTAATCGTTCCAATGAACAGTTGCTTGTAATGCTTCAAAAATCGCTCTCATGGGAACCATGGTACGACCATTTATAAGCATTGGAGCAACATCAAACTCTAATTTTTCGCCGTTATAAATAACGGTGATTTCTCTTTCATCAGCAAGTGCAGGAACGGTTAAAACCGACAGCATCATTACCAAAGAAAGAAGCAGTGCTAATACTTTTTTTGTCATAATCATTTCTCCTTTTCCTTTATGTGTTTTAATAAAATTGATTTACTTTATATTACCATATCCTTCCCTTTTTGTCAACCTATAATTTTTGACATTTTTGTAAATTTTTAATGGGTTTAAAGCCTGTTATTGTATGCATTCTCCTAAAAAAAAGCTCCCCGAAAACGGAGAGCTTAATTTTATTAAATCTCAGAAAGCATATCTTTGCAAAACAATTACTCAGTTAAAGGTCTTAAAATTCCCTTTCCGAGGTTAAGTTTCTTTCCATCAATTCCAACGCCAGTTACCTCATACTTGAATTCTTTACAGGTCGCAGGAACTTTTACAGTTATTTCATAAGGGAATTCAGTGTCAGTAACAGTTTTTGTTTTCCGTCAAAGCTATAGGTGTAAGTTATTGATTTAGCCTCTGTTCTGAATTTATTTGAATAAAGGAAAGCGTAGTAGTTATCGTTATTTAACTGTAATAAGAATGCTTTACCGCTGTCGAAATCAGAAACAGTTTCGCCTAACTCGGTTGATGGTGTGTATTCTCTTACCCAAGATGGTTTTGTAACTTCAGGGTGCATAACTACAGACACAATACCTTTTGCAGGAATTGTTACTGTAAACTTACCATTTACAACTTCAACCTCTGATTTATTTCCGTCTTTATCAAGAAGTATTGCAGTTTCACTGAATGTGCTTGCGTTTGGAATTTTTTCGCCTAATGTAATTGTAGTAGTGAGTTCAGCATCGTCGGTGTTCATCAAAGCAACTGCCAAAACGCCGTTTTTCTTTGCAGGAACATAGTTTACAAGTACACTATCAGGTTCAATAATTCCTCTGTCGAGCCAGAGCCACATATCTTCTTCATCATAGAATTTACCAGGTGCAAAACCATATTGGTTAGATTCAAAGAATGCATAACCAGTGTTTATTAACGATGGGAAGTCAATATTCATATCTGATCTATCCCAAGCATCTGTAATCAAGAAATCTTCAAGCATTGCCAAAAATGCAGGAACATGATGCCAGAAAATGAAACTGTAGTCAGGTCCTTCGTATGGGAATTCAGGACGCTTGTCATGTAATGAAAGTCTTTCGTTATAATAGCCTTGATAGTTTGCATATCTTCCGATGATAGCGTTTCTCGCCTGAGTTCTGAAAAATTCATCGCCTGTATATTTAGCGAGTCTAAGCATTGTACCTGCCCACATATTCATGTGATATGATCTGCCGCTTGCAGGTGTTGTATGATGTTCTGTACTTTCTGCTGTTCTTGCAACAACCCAACCTGGTGCAGATTCTTCAATAATCTTATTTTCGCAATCTTTAGCAGCAGTAAATACTCCGGGAGGATTACCTATTCTCCATCTGTCAAAACCAAACCACCAGA
>JAFWXG010000122.1 GCA_017523005.1 Clostridia bacterium | reverse complement strand
ACAGAAGCCGTGCGTTAAATAGTATTGTAGATGAAGCTAAGACGCTTGTACAAAACGGTGTTAAAGAACTTGTTGTTATCGCTCAGGATGTTTCGTGCTATGGTAAGGATTTGAATGATGGAACAACGCTTAAATCTTTGATATCTGAATTAACTGAGATTGAAGATTTGAAATGGTTGCGTCTTCACTATTTATATCCTGAAGAAATTACCGACGAATTACTTGACACTATTGCAGAAAACGAAAAAGTACTAAAATATTTTGATATCCCTATTCAGCATATATCAGATGATGTCTTAAAAAGAATGGGAAGAAGAACAACAGGCAAACGCATTATGGATTTGATTGATAAAATCAGAAACAAAATGCCTGATGCAGTAATAAGAACTTCATTGATTACAGGCTTTCCTGGAGAAACACAGGAAGATTTTGATAAATTACTTAAGTTTATAAAAGAATATAAAATTGACCATCTTGGAGTATTTTCATATAGCTGTGAAGAGGGTACACCGGCATCTAATTTGCCAGACCAGATTGATGAAGATGTCAAAAACTACAGACGAGACCTTGCTATGCAACTTCAATACGATGCTGTCGAATACAACAACTCAAAGCGTATAGGAAAAGAAGAGACTGTATTGGTTGAGGGCTATGATAAAATTATAAAACTTTACTATGGCAGAACATACAGAGATTCAATAGATGTTGATGCTAAAGTCTTTATTAAATCAAGCGTTAAGCTTAAAACAGGGGAGTTTTACCCTGTATCAATAATAGAAAGCTTAGATTATGATGTTTTGGCAGAATATTTAGACGGAAAGGAGTGATTATATGAATTTACCTAACAAATTGACAATTTTCAGAATAATTTTAGTACCATTTTTCGTTGCTTTTTTGCTGATTGAATTTCCAAACAACAATATTGTTTCTGCAATTTTGTTTGTGATTGCATCATTGACAGACTTTTTAGATGGATATATAGCAAGAAAGAACAATCTTGTTACTGATTTTGGTAAATTTGCAGACCCTATTGCTGATAAAATATTAGTTATATCAGCTTGTGTTTGTCTTGTCGAAAAAGGTGTAATACCTGCTTGGTCTGTCTTAATTATTATTTTCCGTGAATTTGTTATTTCAGGATTAAGAATGGCTGCGGCATCTAAAAATGTAGTTATACCTGCAGATAAGCTGGGAAAACTTAAAACATTAACTCAAATGATTGCCTTGATTTTACTGATTTTAGATGTATTTAATTTCTTGTACATACCGTATATTCTTTATTACATAAGTATTGTACTTACATTCCTATCGGGTGTAATGTATATAGTAAAAGCAAAAGATATTATTTTATAAAACAGGAGGAAATTAACATGATTTTCGAAAAAATCAAAAACTTTTTATCCACACAACTCAATATTGATGAAAGCAAGATTACAATGAATTCTACTTTCGTAGAAGACTTAAACATTGATTCACTTGACTTGGTTGAATTGATTTTGGCATTGGAAGAAGAATTTTCAATAGTTGTAAATGAAGAAGATGCTGAAAAGCTTACAACTATTGGCGATGTAGTAAACTATGTAAACAGTCAAATGTAATTTTAAAGAGTGTACCTTTTATAAGGTACACTCCTTACTGTTTTTTTATAGGAGAAAAAGATGCAGGATATCAGCAAAATTGAAAAAACAATCAAATATACCTTTAACAACAAGGAGCTTCTCTTAACAGCCTTATCGCACACATCTTACAGTAATGAAAATGCTGTAGAATCGTATCAGCGACTTGAATTTTTGGGTGATTCTATATTAGGTTTTATTGTTGCAAAGAAACTTTTTGATGCCTATCCGGAAAAAGATGAAGGTGTTTTAAGTAAGATGCGTGCTTCTATTGTATGCGAGGAATCTTTATCAGAATTTGCAAAGCAAATCGGACTTAAGGCGTTTATAAGACTTGGTGTCGGGGAAGAAAAAAACAACGGCAGAGAAAAGTCTTCAATCCTTTCGGATGTTTTTGAAGCGGTATTGGGCGCAGTCTTTTTAGATAGCGGTTTTGATACTGCAAAAGAATGGTTAGACAGTATTATTACAGATGATTGTTATTTGAATTTTACTTATAGCGACTTCAAAACAATGTTACAAGAAAAATATAAAAATAAAACAGTAGAATATCATACATTGGATAACGGTAATAATTCCAAGATACAGTTTTCATCTAAGGTTTATGTAGATGGTAAAATTTATGGCAGCGGAGAAGGGACAACAAAAAAATCAGCGGAACAAGCTGCAGCAAAGATAGCTTTGAATAAATAATTTTGAGGTAGAGTATGTTTTTAAAATATATAGAAATTCAAGGGTTTAAATCATTCCCTGATAAACTTGTAATTGAACTTCACCCAGGTATTACAGGCATAGTAGGACCAAACGGAAGCGGTAAAAGTAATGTTTCTGATGCTATACGCTGGGTTTTAGGCGAGCAAAGCGCTAAAACCTTACGCGGCGGCAAAATGGAAGATGTAATTTTTTCCGGAACCGAAGTACGCAAACCTATGGGCTTTGCTGAGGTTTCTGTATGCTTTGATAATAAAGACCATCACTTTAAAACTGATTTTGAAGAGGTTTTAATTACCAGAAGATATTTT
>JAFWXG010000013.1 GCA_017523005.1 Clostridia bacterium | reverse complement strand
TATTGCCGTAAAGGCTACCGTTAAGGCAGAAGAAGCTGCAAGAAAGGCTTATGAAAAGCAGCTTACGGCGCATTTTGACAGTTGCGAAGGAAGAAACCTTTTAACCGTTCTTGGTGTAGAAACTGTAGCCGAGGCTATGGAGATTCTTCACGAAAGATGTAACGGAACAGGAAAGCCGGACTTTTCGGGGCTTCTGATTGGTGACTATCTTGATTTGCCGTCATTCACTGTAGACGGAACTAGCTATAGTGGTCAGCGTATCGTTATTTCTGGATTCAATCAGTATATCGGTGTTGGTGATACAGAAAACACTAAGAATCATATTCTTTGGACTTTCCGTGATGTAGTCTTAAAAAGACAGATGAATACATCTGATACCAACACAGGCGGCTATCCTGCTTCCGCAATGAAAACATTCCTTGAAGGTGTGTTTGCAGCAGGACTTGCTTCTGCTCTTGGTGGAACATACATCTATTCCGTAAGACGCGCTACTTCTGTTAAAGGTTCTACAGCATGGAATAGCTTTACGGTATTCTTGCCAACTACTGTTGAAGTATTCGGAGTTGATACTTACGGTGACGACCAGATAGCTTGGAATACGAATGTTCAGTTTCCTATCTTTAGGAATTCTTCTTACTATCGTATCAAAAAGTATCAAGGGGCAAGATGGTGGTGGTGGCTTGGTACGCCTTATGCGTCGAACTCCACCACCTTCTGCGGTGTCGTCAGCTATGGTAATAGCAGCGGCAACTATGCGGGTTATACTGATGGCGGCGTTGCGCCCGCTTTCTGTACCTGCTAAGGTGCAGAACCTCTAATCTTAAAGTCTGGGCGGCGTAATGCCGCCTTTATTTAGCAATAGAGAAATACTAAGAATAAATATTTTAGGAGAATAAAATAATATGTCGGTTGTTAAGAATAAGAGAAGTTTATCAAGACTTGAATTTTACAACACAGCAAGAAAATTAAGAATCGACCTTACGAATTGGCTTTTGCGTGATTTCGGAATCCGGGACAAAGTTTATAAATTTAAAAATGATGATGAACTAGAGAAAACTCTTTATGCAGAATATCCGAAATGGTTTATTGAAAGCACAAGACAAACAATGCTGACAATATTAACAAATCTAATGATGAATATTACGGCAGCAAATTCTATCTACCCGATAAACATGACGGAAGTAGATTTAAGGCGTGGAATACAGGATAAGGCAATCGCAAATTGCGAGCAGCTTTTACAGGAGCTTATTTATTGCGCTGATGTAATGCCTTTACAGACTTCAAAACTAGAGCCTTATGCAGAAATGATAGACAAAGAAATTGCATTGCTTAAAGGCTGGCGAAAAACAACTAACGATATTGGTAAAAGGATAATGACAAAGAATCAAAAAAGTGATACTATATTTCGTACAAAATGCTAAAAAGTGAAGAAAAAAAATGGGAAACAATCTGATACGCCTAATGCGTCGAACTCCACCAACTTCTGCAATGTCAACAACAATGGTAATAGCAACAACAACAATGCAAGTAATACTGATGGCGGCGTTGCGCCCGATTTCTTACGGTGGTCATAAGTGTAGGCTTTTTAGCCGAGCCACCTTCTTAGAAAGGAGATTGTTTCCTTCCGTGAAAGAACGGTAAACGAGTATCTGACGAGTTCGGGCGGACGCTTCTTGCATGGCATGGGTTGTGTAGTAATCCCTTGTTTCATGCCCGGTAACTCTAAGCGGCTTGGTGCTAAAACTACACACCGTTTACAGAAGAGTAGGCGGAAGCCGTGCAGATACATTTTTTTTGAAGGCAACTATGACGAGCAAAGAAAGAAAAGAAGGGCGCAGATTAAGAAGAATCGAAAATCGACAGTGCAAAAAGGCTGATTTTCTTAAACAATACAACGATTTTAATTTAGTTACTAATACAGATAATCTTTATCATGCTTTCAAGATGTCTAGGCGCGGTGTAAGCTGGAAAGAAAGCGTACAGCGTTACGAAAACGATGTTTTGCAGAATATAAACGATACAAAACAAAAACTTTTAAATGGCGAAAGCGTACAAAAGGGCTTTGTTGAATTCCAGATACACGAACGAGGGAAAGTTCGCCATATCCGAAGTGTACATATTTCTGAAAGAATCGTGCAGAAGTGCTTGTGTGATGAAATCCTTGTGCCTGTTATTACTCGCTCTCTTATTTATGATAACGGTGCAAGTATAAAAAATAAGGGTATCAGCTTTGCAATGAATCGGCTACGGTGTCATTTGACAAAGTTTTACCGGGAAAATCATTCAAATAAAGGTTATGCGCTTGTAATTGATTTCTCAAAGTATTTTGACAATATTCTGCATGACAAACTCTTTGAAATGCAGAGAAGCAATCTGACTGACGAGCGGATTTTCAATCTTTACAAGAGTTTTATTACTGTATTTGGTGACGGTATTTCTTTGGGGCTTGGAAGTCAAGTTTCGCAGATTTCGGCTATCTCATATCCGAACAAATTAGACCATTATTGCAAGGAAGTATTGAGAATCAAATATTATGGGCGTTATATGGACGATACATATTTGATTCACAGTGATAAAAAGTATCTTGAATACTGTCTTTCAGAGATAAAGAGAATCTGTGATGAATTGGGAATTAAGCTTAATCCGAAGAAAACGCGAATTGTGTCGCTTGATGAAGGTTTCTGGTTCTTGAAAGGCAAATACATCTTGCTTGAATCTGGGAAAATCATTTGCAAGCCTGCTCGTGACGGTGCTTTGCGAATGAGAAGAAAATTAAGAAAGTTCCTCAAAATGGTTGAAGAAGGTACGATGTCGCTTTCTGATGTTTACACTTCTTACCAATCATTCAGAAGCCATTTAATGCAGTTTGACAGCTACCACATCGTTCATAACATGGATAAATACTATGCTAAACTGTTCGTACATAACTACAGCCTGCTTTATGATGAGCCGAGAATAGCACATAAGAACAGAATATTAAGCGAGCGCAACAGGTGCATTATG
>JAFWXG010000121.1 GCA_017523005.1 Clostridia bacterium | reverse complement strand
GTAAGACAGTACAAAGACTTAAAATACATTACACTTGCATAGGAACTCTTGAAATTCCTGATATGGATTTGATACCTGAAAACAATGTTAAAGTCCATACAAGACAAGGTGTAGATGTTCACTTTGACACAAGAGCCTGTGTAGCAGTATGAAACATATACGGCACAAAAAAACGAGTGTTCTCATAGAACTTCTTAAATCCTATAAGAACACTCGTAATGGTGCGGATAACAGGACTTGAACCTGCATGAAATCGCTTTCACATGGACCTGAACCATGCGCGTCTGCCAATTCCGCCATATCCGCATATTAAATTATAACCTCGTAATTTTTACACGGGAGAGGTAACCCCGAGGAGGAGCAAAACCGCTTAACCCTCATATATGAAAACGGTTAAACCGAATTCAACAACTTTTCACCGAGTAGGCGTGAGCAGAACCATGCGCGTCTGCCAATTCCGCCACGGGTGCAAATATTAAGTTTTATTTTATGGGCATCCGCGCCCGCGAGACGGTTTGCGGCACCCGAAATCGTTTGATTTCGACCGCTGCACCTTTTCACACTCGCTTCATCTGCCGCCGGCAGCGCTCGTGCTCAAAGCTACCAATTCCGCCACGGGTGCAAATATTAAGTTTTATTTTATGGGCATCCGCGCCCGCGAGATTAAAGCAGAATAGACTTTCTAAACCCTTATCAATCAAGCTTTTAAATTGTATCATGATTTGTTTTGTTTGTCAAGCATTTTCCACGCCCGACTTTCTTCCTTATATATAATACAAAAAAATTAAAAAAAGACTTGATTTTTTCAAAAAGCTGTGATATAATCTTTCCGAAGACTTGGGAAAAGGTCTTTTTTATTTGCGTAAAAAATTGTTGACAAAGGGTATTTTTTATGATATAGTATAGAGTACTCGAATTGTGGAACAATCGAAAATGGAGGAATAAAAAATGCGTACAAAAATTACATTGGCTTGCACAGAGTGCAAACAGAGAAACTATGACACCATGAAAAATAAGAAGAATACACCGGACAGACTTGAAATCAGCAAGTACTGCAGATTTTGCAAAAAACACACTGCACATAAAGAAACAAAATAAGATTTGTTCGTTTTTCTTTAAAGAAAGGTGGTTGTTACCATGGCAGAAAATACAGTAAAAAAGGCCGGAAAAGCAAGAGAGTTTTTCAAAGGCATTAAAAGTGAATTCAAGAAAATCGTGTGGCCTTCATTCCGTACAATTGTGAACAACACTGGTGTAGTAATTACAGTTACTATTTTAATAGGTGTTATCATTTTTGTTTTAGACTGGGCGTTTTCAGCAGGATTTATGGCAATTTTCGGCAGATAATTCATTCTTTTATTTTAAACGAATTACTTAAAAAGGAGTGTAATTATGTCGGAACAAGCAAGATGGTATGTTGTCCATACTTATTCCGGATATGAAAATAAGGTTAAGGCTAATTTAGAGAAAACCATTGAGAACAACAATCTTCACCATATGTTCTTTGATATAAGAGTTCCTATGGAAGAGGTTGTTGAAATCAAGGATGATAATCAGCAGAAATCAAGCATGAGAAAGCTTTTGCCGAGCTATGTGTTCATTCGCATGATTATGACAGATTTCAGCTGGTATATCGTAAGAAATACCCGTGGTGTTACAGGCTTTGTAGGCCCCGGCTCTAAACCAGTTCCACTTACAGACGCTGAAATTGAGCGTTTGAACCTGGAAGAAAAGACCTTTAATTTGAATTATCAGGTTGGGGACAATGTTAAAATTACCTGCGAGTCCTTTGAGGACAGTGTAGGTATAGTCGAAGAAATCGACTTGGAAAAACAAAAGGTTCGCGTTTCTGTGTTCATGTTTGGCAGAGAAACACCTGTAGTACTTGAATTAAATCAGGTTGAACCATTAGATTAAGTATATACCAGCTTTTTAGCTGTATATAAATTAGTGGGAGGGCAAAAACCCGCTATATTACCACATTTGAAGGAGGTGCTTGGTAACCATGGCACAGAAAGTAACAGGTTACATCAAACTGCAAATTCCCGCAGGTAAAGCAACACCGGCTCCACCGGTAGGTCCTGCATTGGGTGCGCAGGGCGTAAACATCGTTCAATTCACTAAAGAATTCAACGAAAGAACAGCAAAAGATATGGGTACAATCATTCCGGTTGTTATCACAGTTTATGCTGACAAATCATTTAGCTTCATTACAAAAACACCGCCGGCAGCAGTTCTTTTAAAGAAAGCTTGCAAAATTGAAAGCGGTTCCGGTGTTCCGAACAAGACAAAAGTTGCAACAATGTCCAAAGAAGCTGTTAAGGAAATCGCAACAACAAAAATGCCCGACTTAAACGCTGCATCTTTAGAAGCGGCTATGAGCATGATTGCAGGTACTGCAAGAAGCATGGGTATTGTAGTAGAAGAATAATTAGGAATCGTGTGGGAGGAGTAAAACTCCGCTGACCACTAAGGAGGATTTAATCGTGAAAAGAGGCAAGAATTATTTAGAAGGTGCCAAGTTAATTGACAAAGCTAAACTGTATGACGCAGCAGAAGCTTTGGACTTGGTCGTAAAAGCTGCAAAGGCTAAATTTGACGAAACCGTTGAATGCCATATCAGATTAGGTGTAGACTCAAGACACGCTGACCAGCAGGTTAGAGGTGCTGTAGTATTACCTCATGGCACAGGTAAAGTTGCAAGAGTATTAGTATTCGCAAAAGGTGACAAGATTGCTGAAGCAGAAGCTGCTGGTGCTGACTATGCAGGTTCTGAAGAATTGGTAACCAAAATCCAGAGCGAAAACTGGTTTGACTTTGATGTTGTAGTTGCAACCCCCGACATGATGGGTGTAGTTGGCCGTTTGGGTAAAGTTTTAGGTCCTAAAGGTTTAATGCCAAGCCCGAAAGCTGGTACAGTTACAATGGATGTTGCAAAAGCAGTAGCAGAAATCAAATCAGGTAAAATTGAGTACAAACTCGATAAAACAAACATTATCCATTGTCCAATCGGTAAAGTATCTTTCGGTAAGGAAAAATTGGAAGAAAACTTTACAACATTGGCAAAAGCAGTTGTTAAGGCTAAACCTGCAGCAGCAAAAGGCACATATTTAAAGAGCGTTGTAGTATCTTCTACAATGGGTCCTTCTGCTCGTATCAACACTGCAAAATTAGCTGACTAATTTTGGGGTTGACAAACCTTAAAATTTGTTGTATAATATTTTTGTTGTCCACAGACAGCAGGTGCCGTAAGGCGTAAAGAGAAAATGCCTGCCGAGGAAAAACTTATGCATTTAATTATGTATTTTTAAGGGTTTCTCTGTGGACGAGAAACCCTTTTTACTTTATTAAAGCGAGGTGAAAATTCAGATGCCAAGTGAAAAAGTTTTGAAACAAAAACAAGACATTGTTGCTGCCATTGCAGAAAGAATGCAGGGTTCAGCAGCAGGTGTGTTCGTTTCCTACAGCGGTTTAACTGTTGAAAAGGATACTGAACTTCGTAACAATTTGCGTGCAGCAGGTGTTGAATACAGTGTTGTTAAGAACACATTAACTCGTCGTGCAGCTGAGCAGATTGGTTACACAGAATTTGATGAAATCTTAAACGGAACAACAGCACTTGCAACTCATGCAACTGATGTTGTAGCACCAGCTAAGGTTTTATGCGACTTCATTGACAAGTACAAAGATGCGTCCGGTCTTACCGTTAAGGCAGGCTTTATGGACGGCAAAGCTTGCGGTGTTGACGAAGTTATTGCACTTGCAAAAATTCCGTCAAAAGAAACATTGTACGCAATGCTCGCAGGTGGCTTGAATGCAACTATTGCAGGTCTTGCTCGTGCTATTCAGGCTGTTGCAGACAAAGGCGAAGAAGCGTCTGCATAATCTAAACTATTAAATTTAAATTATATTTTCAAATTGGAGGAAAAGAAAATGAGTGAAAAAATCACAGCTATGATTGAAGAAATCAAATCTTTGACTGTATTAGAATTGTCAGAATTAGTAAAGGCTATTGAAGAAGAATTTGGCGTATCCGCTGCTGCTCCTGTTGCAGTTGTTGGTGGTGCTGTTGCAGGCGGCGCTGCTGCTGCAGAAGAAAAGAGCGAATTTGATGTTGTATTGGCTGATGCTGGTGCAGAAAAAATCAAAGTTATCAAAGTTGTTCGTGAAATCACAGGTCTTGGCTTGAAAGAAGCTAAAGATTTAGTTGATGGCGCACCAAAAACATTAAAAGAAGCTGTTGCTAAAGAAGCTGCAGACGAAATGAAAGCTAAACTTGAAGAAGTTGGCGCTAAAGTAGAATTGAAATAAGTTTTACTTATTAAAGGACTTATCCAACAGGATAAGTCCTTTTTTGCGTGCGGACTTGTAAAGTACTGAAAAATATGGTAAAATATAATAAAAATAGCTGTACTTTTTATGGGACAATAAAAGGCATATAATGTAGATATATTATAAAAGGGGATTGAAGAAATGGCTTTATTATTAGATATTGCGGGGCTAATTCTTTGTATATGGGCTCTTCGCAAGATTGCAAAAATAGATCGTGGAGACAAGGAAGAATCAAGGGCTTCTAAAAAAAGTTCTTCATATAAGGGGATTGAAAAGCCTGTTTTAATGCCAGAATTTGCGGAACTTGATGAACAAATAAAACATATCAGAGAAGAAAAAATGGATTCATTTCCTAATCTTATCACAGAATATTATTTTGCGTTTGAGAGAGAAATAGAACTTGTTAATCCAAATATGAATTTTCTTGCGGACAAATTGAATTACAAAATTAGAATCTCCTTAAAGGACATAACAGGAGAGTGGACAGTTTATGTAGGAGATGAACTTGTGGGCAACATTCCTGAAGGAGAAACTCTTGAAAAACTCAGCGAATGGGAGGAAAATGATAGGTATTATTGTGGATACATAAGCAAGATAGAACAAGAAAATAGCAAGGTTTTAATTAGAATTGGATTCTATGGCAACGAAAGTATATTTTGGGACGAAAGTAAACTTTTTGTTAAGAAGTTTAAACTTATAAGAATAACAGAAAAAGAAATAGAAGAAGATGGCTTAGGAGAAAGTAGACACTCAAATATGGAAGATAAAATAGATGGAGATGTGGTATATATAACTGACTTTTTTGGTCTAGATGATGACGAAGAAAATTGTGTAATAGTTGATTTTTTTGGTAATGAGCTTGGAGAATTGAGAACTACTGATAGTAAATGGGTGTATGACAATTATGAATGTATTAAATTTTTAAAGTTAGATAATATCGAAATGACCGATTCATTGAGATACACTGCAGATATTAATGTTTATTATTGCGAAGAGGGAGATACATCAGCAAAAATATCATATAGATAAAGGGGAATCCTGATATGAAATATAGCGAGCTTATTGAGGGACTAAAAAAATATGGCTCTTTGGAAGAGAATTTGTGCGAGAGATTTATTGGGGTTCCCAAAGAAAAGATTTCAAAAAATGTTATTATAGCACCGTGGTGGGAGCCATTAAGTTTTCCTGCATTTTCTGATGCAAAAAAGGTTGGCGGGTCTGATTTTACCGCAGTAACTGCGTGGCAGACAGGGGATACAACCTATATCAAAACAGGGATTGGTGCGCCGTGTCTTATGGATGTGGTGCTTGCACTCGGCACAGCT
>JAFWXG010000120.1 GCA_017523005.1 Clostridia bacterium | reverse complement strand
GTTATTATGATGACTCTGCACAGTTCAAAAGGGTTAGAGTTTCCTGTAGTATTTATGGCGGGAATGGAGGAAGGCATTTTTCCGTCATTTATGTCTGCGACAGAAGAAGGCGGGATTGAAGAAGAGAGAAGACTTTGCTATGTTGGTATAACAAGAGCAAAAGAGCAGTTGTACCTGCTTTGTACTAACAGCAGAACTCTTTTCGGGTCAACCACACATAATCCAAAATCAAGATTTTTAAAGGAAATTCCTGAAGAAATGTTAAACATTGAAGAGCCTGTAAGAAGAGTTGCATCAGGAATTGATTTTTCTTCTAAAAAGCAACCTGCAACTTTACCACAGGTATCAAGTACATTGTTTGGCGGAGTAAAAGGCGTTTCTCCGCTTAAAAAGACAGGAGATACAGATTTAAAAGCAGGGGATAGGGTATCACATCCAAAATTTGGAGAGGGTATGGTACTTTCTGTACTTCCTGCAGGAAATGATGCAAAAGTATCAGTAGCTTTTGATAGTGTTGGTACAAAAAATCTTATGGCAGCGCTTGCGGGACTTAAAAAGATAAATTAGTTATATTTAAGGTGTATTATGGATAAACAAATTTATTTGGAAAAACTTCCGTATTATGAGCATCTAACAGACGGTCAGAAAGAAAAAATTCTAAAATTCTGGACAAAGAAATCATATAAAAAAGGACAATTTATTCATGGACATACAGAAGAATGTTTAGGTCAGATTTTTATGATAAAGGGGGAGGCACGCACCTTTGTTTTGTCGGAAGACGGCAGAGAAATAACCCTCTTTAAGCTTAATCCTTTTGATGTTTGTGTACTGTCAGCATCGTGTGTCATAAGCCAGATAACATTTGAAACAGCGATAGTTGCAGAAACCGACTGTGAAATGTATGTGCTAAATTCGGGTGTCTTTTCAGAGATTGCAAATGAAAATATCTTTGTAAAATGCTATATGTACGAGCTTTTAACAAGCAGATTTTCTTCTGTTATGTTTACCATGCAGGAGATAATCTTTAAAGGTGTTGACAAACGCCTTGCATCATTTTTGATTTCGGAAAGCGAAAAGACATCAACACACGAGATTAAAATGACACACGAGCAGATTGCAAAAAATATAAATTCTGCACGCGAGGTTGTTGCAAGAATGCTGAAAAGATTTTCAAATGACGGCCTTGTTGAGCTTAAAAGAGGGACAATAACCATTAAGGATAAACAAAAATTAGGGAATATGAAATAGTCTCTGTCCTATATAACTATTGATGAATAAAAAATATACAGTTTTAAAGATAATTATGCATAAAAATAATGGAGGTAAAAGAAAATGTATAAATTAGATCGTACGCGAAGAGGCAAGATTGTTTTTGGTGTTTTAGCACTCGTTTTCTTTGCACTTTTTTTTATTGGATATAGGGGCGGTGGTTATGAAATAATAATGTACGGTTTTATGAACGAACCTTTATCTTCAATTGTTATGGTTTCTTCACTGTTTTGTGCTGTTATTTGTATGGTGTGTTTCTTTGTTGTAAATGCGTTGGAAAAAGATATAGTCGAATGGCTGAAAATATTGGATAAAAATAACCTACGCAAATAAGTAACGAAAGATGAGCAGATACATTTTAAAAGGAACAAGGTTGAAACACAACCTTATACATTGTGTATTTATGAAAATGAATAAAAAGGTAAATTATACACACCAATACTTATCTCGTACAGAGGTATGAAATAAAAAAAGCGGATATTATCCGCTTTTTTGTTATTCTTCTGTAAATTGGTCTTTTCCAACACCACAGAGCGGGCAAAGCCAATCGCTTGGAACATCTTCCCATTTTGTGCCTGGAGCAATGCCGTTTTCAGGATCGCCTGCCTCTTCGTCATAAACATAACCGCAAACATCACATACATACTTGCCCATTATAAATTACCTCCTAAACTTTTCTTTATAGTTATTATAACATATTTTGGATTTATATACAATATTTTTTAAAAAATTTTTGACTAATTTAAGAAATAGTGATACAATTAAACTATATTAAATGCAGGGAGGAAAGAACTTAGATGTCTTCTATGTACAGCGAATTTGCTTTTGTTTATGATGCTTTGACAGATGATGTCAATTACATCGATACAGTAGATTATTTAGAGAAAATATTTGATAAATACATGGATTATAAGCCAAAGCTTATGTTAGAGCTTGCGTGCGGGACAGGAACAGTAACATCTATTTTAGCGGACAAAGGGTATGACATGATAGGTGCAGATTTATCAGAAGATATGTTAAATGTAGCACGCGAGAAATGTTCTCCATCTGTACTCCTTTTAAATCAGGACATGACAGACTTTGAACTATATGGAACAGTTGATGTAATTTTATGTCTTTTAGATAGCGTAAATTATGTAACAGACAAAAAGAAATTACAGAAAATGTTTAACCTTGCTCATAACTATTTAGAATACGGCGGACTTTTTGTTTTTGACATAAATTCAGCCTACAAACTAAAAAACATTATAGCAGAAAATACATTTATTCGCGAAACAGAAGATATATATTCGGTTTGGGAAAATGAGCAAAACGGAGAATTCGTAAAGTTTTGTCTAAACTTTTTTGTAAAAGACGGAGACGAGAAATATGAACGGTTTTATGAGGAGCATAAAGAAAGAATTTATGAAATTGATGAGGTTTTGTCTATGCTTAAAAAGGCGGGTTTTGAATATATAAAAGTACTCGGAGAAAATAGTTTTAATCAGCCCTCTGAAAAGGAAGAACGCGTATATTTTATAGCTAAAAGGGAGGCATAAATTTTCAGGAAATAAGTGAAATAATGCTTGACAATAATTGGTGTTTGTGATATTATGAATTTGTCCTTTTTTAGGGATATATTAGCAGTTGTTTTTACTGTAAGAAAGGAATGAAACTTTAAAATGGCAAAAGGCAAAGTTAAATGGTTTAATGCAGAAAAAGGCTATGGCTTCATTGAAAATGAAGAAGGCGGCGATGTATTCGTACATTTCTCTGCAATCGCTATGGACGGTTACAAAACCTTGGAAGAAGGTCAGGAAGTAACATTTGATATTGTTGAAAGCAACAACAATAAAGGTCCTCAGGCAGCTAATGTAGTAAAAGCGTAAGGATGCTGGGGGAGCTTTATATCTTATATATAGCTTGTCTTGACGAAATGAAACTTTTATACTCTTAAATAAAAGCTGAACAGTTTGTTCAGCTTTTATTTTTTTCATATTATAGCAAATTTGGCATATACTTTATCAAACAAAGGAAAAGAGGAAAGGAAATGCTGAGTGAATATTTTTCTCCTGAAATTGCGAATAAATTAGATTGTTTTATAAACATTCAGGAAATAAGGATAAGACTAAATCAAAATATAACTGTTTTAGATGCGTTAGGGTTAAATGAGCTTGATGAGAAGACAGGTAAACAAGAAATATTAAATATATTTTCATCATTGTGCAATTTTTCGGTATATGCAAAGCAACAGGAAATAAAAAGCGGATTTATAACACTTCCTGAGGGTCATAGGGTAGGAATTTGCGGAAGGTGTGTTGTTGAGAATGGAGAATTAAAAAACATATCTAACATAACAAGTCTTAACATAAGAATTGCGCGGGAATTTTTAGATTGCTCGAAAAAAATATATAACGGGATAAATGAAAATATTGACCACACAGTTATAATTTCCCCGCCGAACTGCGGTAAAACTACATATTTGCGTGATTTGACAAGACTTCTTTCAAATTCGGGAAAGAATGTAACTGTAGTTGACGAAAGAGGGGAAATCGCACCGTTTGCAGAGGAGAATAAATTTGATTTAGGTAAAAATACTGATGTATTACAGTATTGTCCGAAAGATAAAGGGCTGATGCTTGTTTTAAGAACGATGAACCCTGAAATTATTGTAACAGACGAAATAGGGACAAACAATGATGCTGAAGCGGTATCAGAAATAACAAAAAGCGGGGTTACAATGATAACTTCCTTTCATGGTTCATCTATAGAAGATTTCAAAGAAAGATTTCCAAAATGGAACGAATTTAAATACGCAGTATTTTTAAATAAACAAAAAGAGGTGGACAGAATAATATGCTTAAGATAACAGGTGCTTTGTTTATTATTGTTGCAACATCAATGTGGGGGATAAATGTATATCGCGACTTAAAGCTTAAAGCTGAAATTACAAACGGGTGTATAAAAGCTATTTTTGCATTAAAAGAAAATATCAGATTTTCCATGGAGAACCTCTATCAAAGTATTGCTTTGTGTGTAAAATCTTCGGGCAGAGCAAAAGAAATATTTGAATGTGCTATAGAGCAGACAGAAAAAGGACTAAATCCGTCAGATGCACTAAAATATGCACTTGAAAGCAACAAACATATAGGAAATAACACAAGAAATATAATGCTTTATATGTGCAGTCAAATTGGTACAACTGATGCAGAAGGTCAAATACTCATGTTAGAAAAATGTATGCACGACCTTGAAAACGAGCAAACGGAAGAAAATGAGATTATAAAAACCAAAGGCATATTATATCAAAAATGCGGGATTGTGTCAGGAATACTCATTGCAATTATACTTATTTAGGAGGAAAAAATGGATACCGACATCATATTTAAATTAGCAGGAATAGGAATTTTAGTAGCAATCATAAATCAGCTTTTGATAAAATCAGGGCGTGATGAACAGGCAATGCTTGTTGTAATAGCTGGACTTGTAGTTGCAATGGTAATGATGATAGACCAAATAAGTATGTTATTTAATACAATCAAATCTGCATTTGGGTTTTAGTTATGTCAATTATAAAGTTGCTAATGTTTGTGATATGCTTTGTGTTTTTAATAGAAGTTATTAAAAACTTTAAAAGTGAGTTTGTAATTCCCATTTCAGTATGTGCTGGTGTGTTGCTGTTTAGTACAATACTTACTCAAACAGAAAGTCTGTTTGAAAAGATTAGGGAGTTATCAGAAAGGCTTGGAGTAGACATTTTAT
>JAFWXG010000119.1 GCA_017523005.1 Clostridia bacterium | reverse complement strand
CTTTACGACGATTGTAAAGCTCTTTATCAACAAGGAAATATTCCTGTTCTGCGCCAACCTGTGCATCAACATGGGTTGTTTCTTTGCCGAAAAGCTTTAGAATTCTCTTAACCTGAGTGTCAAGAGCCTGACAAGACCTTAAAACAGGAGTTTTTTTGTCAAGCACCTGTCCTGTATGTGCACAAAAGGCTGATGGGATATATAATGTACCATCGCGCACAAATGCGAAAGAAGTTGGGTCCCAAGCGGTATAGCCACGAGCCTCAAAGGTAGCACGAAGACCGCCTGATGGAAAACTTGACGCATCAGGCTCACCTTTTATAAGCTCTTTCCCCTTAAATTCCATAACAACCTCACTGTTAGAAACAGGAGAAATAAAGCTGTCGTGTTTTTCGGCGGTAATTCCTGTCATAGGCTGGAACCAGTGCGAATAATGGGTTGCGCCTTTTTCTATAGCCCAGTCTTTCATAGCGTTTGCTACTGCGGTTGCAACAGAAATATCTAATGAGCTTCCGTCTTCTATAGTTTTCTGGACAGCACGGAAAACATCTTTTGGAAGACGCTGTTTCATAACCTTTTCATTAAATACAGCTGTGCCGAACAATTCAGGGACATTTACCATTTAAAAAACCTCCAAACAAAATAACCTTATTTATAATATATGTAATTTAAGGACATTTTGATTTATTATAGACTATAATATACCACAAAAGCAGGCTAATGTCAACCCAGAGTTTAAATAAATAAAGCTGTAAAACTCAACATCTCGGTGTTTCATGATTAAAAACTTAATATAATTAAGTTAAAATGGTAATTTGTAAAAATTATAAGATTTATGCCCCGAAATTAAGGCTGTAACTTTATAAAAAAATTCTAAAAATTCCTAAAAATTACTTTACATACGACGGAAGCTGTGATATAATTTATTAGATAAAAATGAACGAGACAAAATTTTGTCGGAAAGGCGGAAATATGCAAGCATATCTTATATTGGAAAACGGCGCAGTGTTCAGCGGTACAGCTTTTGGTGTGGTTAAATAGGTAACAGCAGAAGTAGTGTTTACAACCTCTGTTAACGGCTTTTTAGAAACATTATCCGACCCGTCTTATTATGGACAGGCGGTTGTTCAGACTTTCCCGTTATCAGGAAATTATGGATTTATTTCTTCAGACCTTGAAAGTAATCGTTGTCATTTATCTGCTTATATTGTTCGTTCTGTTTGTGATATGCCGTCTAATTTTCGCTGTGAAGGCGAGATAGACGCATTTTTAAAGTCCGAGGAAATCCCAGGAATTTGCGGTATAGATACCAGAGCGCTTGCCTCTATGATTAGAGAAAACGGCACATTAAAGGGTATGATTACCTATCAAGACCCAACTCCTAATGCCGAGCGTCTGGCAGAAAAAATAAAGGAATACGAAATAATAAATGCTGTAAATTCGGTAACCTGCAACGAAAAAACCGAGAGAAAACAAAACGGAAACGCAAAAACAGTTGCTTTGTATGACTTTGGAATGGTAAAATCCTTAGAAAACGCTTTGTTTGACTTTGGTTTTAATGT
>JAFWXG010000118.1 GCA_017523005.1 Clostridia bacterium | reverse complement strand
TGCTTAATGATGCTGTTAAAAAGGGCGGAGTTATGGCGTCTTCATCTGTCGGCGGTCTGTCAGGTGCTTTTATTCCTGTGTCAGAAGATGCGGACATGATAAGAGCTGCTTTAGACGGAGCTTTATCACTTGAAAAATTAGAGGCTATGACTTGCGTATGCTCTGTAGGTCTTGACATGATTGCAGTTCCCGGCGATACAACTGCCGAAACAATTTCTGCAATTATCGCAGACGAAGCGGCAATTGGTATGATTAACCAGAAAACTACCGCAGTCCGTTTAATCCCTGCGTGCGGTACTAAAGAAGGCGACATGGTTGAATTCGGCGGATTGCTTGGAAGCGCACCCGTTATGAGGGTTAATCCTTATGACGCATCAACATTTGTAAAGAGAGGTGGCAGAATTCCTGCACCTATCCACAGCTTGAAAAATTAACAGAAAGGCGGAAAAATAATGCTGTGTGTTAAATGCAACAAAAACATGGCAGTTGTTTATATAAAAAAACTGGAAGCAGGCAAAACTGTAACCGAGGGCTATTGCATTCCGTGTGCCACATCCTTAGGAATATCTCCGCTTGATGATATGATGAAGCAAATGGGGATTTCCGAGCAGGATATGGAGTCTATGAAGGACCAGTTCGGGTCTATGATGGAAATGCTTGAAAATGGCGAGATGCCCCCTGAATTAGAGGATTTAGCGGGCGGAATAGGGTTTATGCAACCTGCAAATACAGACGATAAAAATGACAAAAAAACGGGCAAAAATGCCGAAAAAACTGAAAAAAATATAAAAAATAAGAGAACTCGTCCGAGAGTAATTGACACCTTTGGCACTAACATGAACAAAAAAGCAAAAAACGGCGAGATAGACAGAATTATAGGCAGAGATAAAGAGCTTGCGCGCGTTATACAGATTTTAAACCGCCGTGCAAAGAATAATCCTGCTCTTATTGGCGAGCCTGGTGTCGGCAAAACCGCTATTGCAGAGGCTTTGGCGTTAAAAATAGTTGAGGGAAATGTTCCTGCAAAGCTACTTGACAAAGAAGTATATCTTGTAGACTTTGCGGCAATGGTTGCAGGAACTCAGTTCAGGGGACAGTTTGAACAGAGAGTAAAGAGCCTTATTGACGAGGTAACTGCTCAGGGCAATGTAATTTTGGTAATAGACGAGGTTCATAATATAGTAGGCGGTGGCGGTCAGGACGGAGCGTTATCTGCCGCAAACATTTTAAAGCCTGCACTTGCACGCGGAGAAATTCAGATTATCGGCGCAACAACCCTTGCAGAATACAGAAAATTTATAGAAAAAGATGCCGCACTCGAAAGAAGATTTCAGCCTGTTATGGTAGAAGAACCGTCAGCTGAAGAAACTATCGACATCATAAAAGGCATAAAAGACTATTATGAAAAACATCATCATATTATAGTTACTGATGATGTTATCCGTCAGGCGGTTGTGCTTTCAAAACGCTTTATTCAGGGAAGATTTTTGCCCGATAAAGCCATTGATGTAATTGACGAAGCAGGTTCAAAAGCAAACCTTGACAACGAAATTTTAACACACATTACCCGTCTTAACAATCAAAGACAGGAACTTCAAAAAGAAATTGACGAATTCGAGCACAGCGAAGAAGCGGGCGAGAATTTTGAAAAGGCGGCAGAATTTAAGAGCCGTATGTGTGCTTTAAATGAACAGATTTCGGCGTTGGAGCCACAGCTCAAAAGCACAGTAATTACTGTAGAAGATGTCGCAAATGTGGTAGAGCTCTGGGCAAATGTGCCTGTAAGCAAATTAAGTATCCATGAGTCGGAACAACTGATGCAGTTAGAAACTCAAATCAAAAAGAAGATTATAGGTCAGGACAAAGCGGCAGACAGTGTTGCA
>JAFWXG010000117.1 GCA_017523005.1 Clostridia bacterium | reverse complement strand
TTTCTATGCAAGAGTTGAAATTATTACATACTCAATCGATTATGTATTGCCATCAGGCTCAACTCTTGACGGAACAGAAACTATAGAATATAACATCGAAACAGGCGTAACATTGCCGACAGCCACAAATATATCTGTTCCTACGGGATACGAATTTTTGGGCTGGTATGACAACGCAGAGCTTACAGGTAATGTTGTTACAGAAATACCTGTCGGCACAATGGGAAATAAGACCTACTACGCTTCAGTTAAACCTATTTTGTATTCAATCGATTATGTATTGCCCGCAGGTTCAGCTCTTGACGGCAGTCAAACAACTCAATACAAAGTAACAATGGGCGTTATTTTGCCGACATCTTCTGCTATAACAACGCCTTTAGGTTATGAGTTTTTGGGTTGGTATGAAAATCCTGAATTTTCAGGTAACGCAGTAACAGAAATTGAAATCGGTACAACCGGAAACAAGACCTATTATGGTAAAGTCGAAACTATTACATACTCTATCGATTATGTATTGCCTTCTGGCTCAACTCTTGATGGTACAGAGGCTACAGAATACAACATTGAAACAGCAGTTACTTTGCCTGCTTATTCAACTGTTTCACTCCCTGCAGGATATGTATTCGGCGGTTGGTTTGAAGATGCTCAATGCCAAGGCCAAGAGGTAACAGAAATCCCTGTGGGTACAATGGGTAATAAGACTTACTACGGAAAAGTAACACCAATTCCGTACTCAATTTCTTATGTATTGCCTCAGGGCACAACCTTTAACTCAGCACCTGTTGATTCTTATAATGTAGAAACAGCAGTTACTTTGCCGACAGACACTGCTCTTACAACTCCTCTGGGTTATGAGTTCAAGGGCTGGTATGAAAACCAAGAATACACAGGAAGCGCAGTAACTTCAATTTCAACAGGAAACACTGGTGACAAAACATTCTATGCTTTGGTTAAGCCTATCCAGTATTCAATAAGATATGAATTGCCTACAGGCTCAAGCTTAAATATAACACCAACTACATCTTATAATATTACTGAGTCCGTAACATTACCTGTTACAGAAAATGTAACAGTACCTCTTGGTTATGAGTTTTTAGGTTGGTATGACAACGACCAATATACAGGCGCACCTGTAACAAATATCGAAGTTGGCACAACAGGAAATAAGACTTTCTATGCTAAAGTAGGTCCTATTCCTTACTTCATTTATTACAGCTTCCCTGATGGCGGTAGCTTTATAGACCCAGATGATTATGTTGGTACATATACTATCGAGCAGATGGTTACCTTGCCTACAGGCGGTGTAATGATTCTTCCAAGAGGATACAAGTTTGATGGTTGGAAAGAGGTTCCCGTACAAACAGGAATGCAGATGAGACTGATGCGTCTTGCAAACTTTATGAGCGAGGATGAATTAGTCACAACAATCGAAAAAGGTACAACCGGTCATAAAGCTTATGAAGCACAGATTTCACTTATTGAATACGAGATTAAATATCATTATCCTAACGGAACCGCTTTAGATGGTAATGAAACCACAATCTTCACAATTTTAGATACAGTAACATTGCCTACTGAATTACAGAATGTTCCTTTTGGCTATGAGTTTAGGGGTTGGTATGAGAATGACCAATACACAGGCTCTAAAGTAACAGGCTTTGTGGCAGAGCAACTGGCAGATTCAGAATTGAAGGATAAAGAATATTATGCTTGGGTTGCACCTGAAGAATACGATATTGAATATGTTATGCCGACAGTTCCTGCTGGTGTAACATTAGACGGTTCTGAGACCAAGAAATACACAATTGAAACAGCAGTAACATTGCCTGGTGCTGAAAATGTAAGAATGCCTAAAGGTTACAAGTTTGAGGGTTGGTTTGAAAATCCTGAATTTACAGGCACAGCTGTAACAGGTTTTGATAAAGGTCAGACAGGTAAAAAGACTTATTATGCTTTGGTTACTGCTATAGAGTATTCAATCGAATATGATTTCACAGCTTGCGGTGTTCAGGGTGTAGCATTTAAAGACGGCATAACCCCAGCTGACAGCTATATCGTTACAGATACTGTTACATTGCCTGTAGCTGATGACATTGAAGTCCCTGATGGATATAAATTTACAGGTTGGTATTATAACAGTGCTTTAACAGACGGTCCTGTTTCAGAGTTTACAGGCAAAGTTCCTTCAACAGGTACAGTTCTTACATTGTACGCTCGTGTAATACCTGTAGATGAATACACAGTATATTTCAGATTGGAACTCGATGATACCCAAAACTATGCAATACCTACTGTCCGTGAAAACGAAAGCTTAGGCGATAGAATGCCTGAAGATCCTGAAAAAGAAGGATTTATATTCGCTGGTTGGTATATTGACGGTAAGTTTACTGACGAAACAAAGAAATTTGACGGTTCAACTGTTATCACAGGTGATACCTATGTATACGCAAAATGGGATAATCAGCTTTATACTGTAAGATTTATTCAGGGTGCAGCTGAACTTAAGAGAATAGAAAATATTCCTTACAACACAAAACTTGACGACGCATCATACTGGTCTGCATTGCCCGAACCACCAAAAGAAACCATTTACATGAAGCTTTCTTCATATTCTGATTTCGTTTATTATGATGACACTCCATTCCAGGTTGCAGATGTTTACTACTATCAAAAAGACGACGGCGAATGGGCAAGATTTGACGAAACAGTTGCTGTAACTAAAAATATTGACGCATATCTTATGGATAAACGCTTCAGCATGACTGTTAAAATTCCGTCAAGATCTACTCCGTTTGGTCCTGATACACCGTATGTTCCGGGCGAAACCAGAATGATGGATTCATTAAAATCTATCTTAGAGAACGGTAGCGAAGTATTAAACATTTTACAAGATACAGATACCTTCAAGAAAGCTGAAAATAAATTAACTCAACAGTTGATTGACAAAGAAATCATTGTTAAACACGCAAACGGTGACCTTGAAATCAAGATTACAGAGGTTCCCGTAAATATTACAAGATTTGTTTCTGCTGACAGAGTGAGAGCTGTTATTAAGCAGTATATCACAGATATGGTAAATGACCCTGCAAAACTTGATTCTATGCTCAATATGGTTGACATAGACACTTTGGTTAACCAGATCGGCACTTCAACATTGGTTAGCAAGTTAAGCGATGCTAAAATTGTTGAAATGATGAAAAAGCCAGAAAACAGAACTACAGTTATAAATGGTGTTTACTCTGCTTTAGGTAACGAGTCAATGCAGTCTGTAATCGTTTCTTATCTTACAGAAAGAATAGAAAATGACGAAGATTTCCGTAACACAATCGCAGAAGAATTCAAAGCAGAGCTTGCGTCTGATCCTACTTTGCGTGCAGAAATTTTAGGCGATACAACATTGCTTAACAGCGTACTCGGTCAGGCAAACATGAAAGCATTGGTTGCTGATGTGATTTTAGGCGATGATGTACTCCAGATTGCAGTATCAGACCCGACATTCAAGTCAACCCTTATTGAAAAAATGGCGGGAAACGCATTGGTTCGTGAGAAAGTATCACAGACAACCTTGTTTACAAGCTATGTTTTAACAAAGATTAAAACAGATAACACACTTAAAGATAAAATCAGAGAAAAGCTTGCTACAGATGGCGCTTTAAGAGAAACAATTATCACAAACAGCGATTTGCTTAACATGTTTCTTGACGATAGCACTCTTAAGAGCACAATAATTTCATCTGCGGTTGATAATGATGTATTCATCAGCAAAATCATTTCTAATGACAGCCTTAAAGAAATTATTATCAACAATATGTCAGGAAATCAGGACTTCGTTGAGTTGCTTCTCCACACAGATGCTTTTGCAGATTTTATTGTTACTGCTTTGCATACCACAGGCTCTCCGTTCAAGACTCATATTCTTGAACTTCTCGAAGAAGATAGCGTTAAAAATGATATGCATGACATAATCAAAGCTAACGAAGGCTTCAGAGCAGAACTTGCAAGTGATGAGCTTAAGAGTCAGGTTATGGATTCTATAGACGAATATATCAGCCATGGCAATATTGATGACCTTGTTGCTTATATCTGGCACAGAACTTTAGGAGATGCTTATACAGGCGGAAGAGAAGCTGATTATAAGAACTTCATTACTGACGAATTAGTTGAAGACTTTAAGGATATCTTGTATGATCACAGACCTGACAAAGCTGTAGGCTGGATCGAATTCTTTGACTACTTAACATCTAATGCTGATGCTCGTGATGATGTAAAGGCAAGCGCTGATGCAGATGTAAGAGCAAAAATTAACACAGAACTTACTCAGTATAAAGAAGATGTTCTTGCAGACTTTATTGATGACGGTGTTATAACAAATCCTGATGGCACTGAAAATCTTGATATAGAGTATAAGATTGATGATGCAATACTTGAAATTATCAAGCAATACATCATAACAGAAACCACAGGAAATACTGATGCCGATGCTCATATTGAGCACGAAATGGTTGAATACACCAAGAAAATTGTAATGACAGAGCCTGATGCTCTTCACCAGGATATTGTTATCCATATTGAACACATCAAGGAAGACTTTAAAGAATCAATTATCGACATTGATGAAGACATCTTAGTTCAAAGCATTATAGACTTCAGAGATGACTCTCAGGACAACAAGACAATTTTAATAGGTGTTATTAACGATAATTTCGTAAGCATTACAGATTACATCAAACAAAATGTCGTTGGAGACGACGAGCTTAAGGGAAC
>JAFWXG010000116.1 GCA_017523005.1 Clostridia bacterium | reverse complement strand
GTCATATTCGACATTGCATCAGTTCCGTGACCTACCACTTTATAAATTATTGTGATTGTTTTGTCATCAAAGTCACATATAGAAATAGGACGCCTTAGATAAAATCCGTCTAATTTGATATTTATAAACTGTCCAGGGGCAGATATTGCCGATGTACCCCCTTCCAAAACCATTTCATACACTCTATCTGCAAGCAATCGATTGCTTTTAATTTTATAAATTCCCTGTGTCATGCACGCGCCTCCTTAATTCCGTCATTCCACACAATCTCTCCGTCATGTACTGTCATTTTACATTTTCCTTGCAAAAATTCTCCGTCAAACGGAGTGCTTCTTCCAAGTGACTTAAAACTTTCTGGGCAAACTTTAAAGCTTTCATTTAAATCAAACACAGTAAAGTTTGCAGGCTTGTTATAATTAAGTTCTTTCTCTATTCCAAATCTTCTGTTTGGATTAAAATGCATAAGTTCAATAAGCTTTTCAAGCGAAATTATATCTTTTTTTACAAGGTTAGTATAAAGCACAGAGAATGCCGTTTCAAGACCTACAACACCCATGGTGCTTTTTTCAAGACCTTTGCTCTTCTCTTCTATGCTGTGCGGTGCATGGTCGGTTGCAATCATGTCTATTGTTCCGTCTTTTATGCCCTCTATTAAAGCTAATCTGTCTTGCTCACTTCTTATGGGCGGATTCATTTTAAATCTTCCATCTTCACGCAGCATACTGTCATTCATGACAAGATAATGCGGAGCTGTTTCTGCTGTTATATCAACTCCCTCAGCCTTTGCTTTGCGGATAAGTTCAACACTTTCTTTTGTGGACACATGACACACATGATAAGATGCACCTGTTTGCTTTAAAAGATTTATATCTCTTGCAATAGGGCCCCATTCACTTTCAGAACATATTCCTTTATGTCCGTGTTGTTTTGCATACTCTCCGTCATGTATATATCCACCGTTAAGCAGACTGTTATCTTCACAGTGTGCAACAATAATTTTGTTTAACGCCTTTGCTTTTTGCATAGCAGACTTCATCAATTCCTCATTTTGCACGCCTCTGCCGTCATCAGAAAAGCCTGCAACTTTCGATGCAAGACTTTCCATATCAGAAAGCTTTTCTCCATTTTGCTTAACAGTTATGCTCGCATAAGGGTAAACTGATATTACTGAATCCTTTTCTATTGCATCAGTCTGGATTTTTAAATTTTCCAAGCTGTCAGGCACAGGATTTAAATTAGGCATAGTGCATACCGCGGTATATCCGCCTGCTGCTGCCGATTTAGACCCTGACAAAATTGTTTCTTTATACGAAAAACCCGGCTCACGAAAATGCACATGCACATCCGTAAATCCGGGAAATACAAAACATGAGTTTACAAAAAAAACCACTTCGGGTTTTTCATCAAGAGAAGTAGCGTCAACAAGCTTACCGTCCAATACAGCAATATCTTTTTTCTCAAATCTTCCATCTATGAAAACAGTTGCACCGGACAAAATAAAGTTCATCGTGTTACCCCTTTCTTATATTTATATTAGTTTAACATAATCCCCCAAAAAAGTCAACATCTTAATATAAAAAAGTGCTGCTTAAAAAAACAGCACTTTTAAAATTTACAACTTATTCGTCACATCTGCAAAGCGCTACGCAAACCAGTAACGCAAGCAGGGTTACAACAAAAAATGTCGCGAGTCCTAAAATAATTGCAACTGCAGTAATAGATACAACCGGTAAAATTATAAGACCAATCGCTGCAAGCAGAATTGTTCCGACAGCCGCTATAGTCAATAAAGTTATCGACCTGCAAAAACATCCTCTTTCAATACAGTTTGCTCTCTCTTCTGCATATAAAGGTGCAAGAAGAATTTCTGCGACACCAACTGCCAAATATGCCCAGAAAATAATTCCTGTAGCAATAAAGCCGAGGGCATAAAGCACCCCTAAAATAACTCCCGTAAGAATACCTATAATAATCGCAAGACTTGTGCATTGTGTTTTGCAACATGTCATAACTTTCACCTCCCTACATAAATAATATATGAAAAACAAGCCGTTAAAGTGCGGAGTGTGAATATTTTTGACTCTTTTAGTTATAATATTAAAGGTATTAAAATTTTTTGTAAAATTTATTAAAAAAAGGGTTGACAAATCATTCCAATTATGCTATACTAATCAAGCGTTGAAAAAAGGGTATGGCATTTAAACATGCGATAATGGGCTGTAGCCAAGGGGTAAGGCACCAGATTTTGATTCTGGCATTCGTAGGTTCAAATCCTGCCAGCCCAGCCATATATATGGGCCATTAGCTCAGTTGGCAGAGCACTTGACTTTTAATCAAGTTGTCCGGAGTTCGAATCTCCGATGGCTCACCAAAACAAAAAGACATCCATTTTGGGTGTCTTTTTTGTTTTTCTTAGGGTTCAAATCCCATCTATTTTATTTTGGCGCACCAAAAGGGATTATGTCGCTTCGCGCCATCTTGCTTGACGACCGCAAGCTAAAGCTTGCAGTACCCGTCTGCACACCACTCCGCTTAAAAACAGTCTACCAGACTGTTTTCTTTTTCGCTCCGTGCCCTCTTAGGGTTCAAATCCCTTCTATTTAATGCAAAATAATACACCCACATGAAGTGGGTGTTTATTTTGGCGCACCAAAAGGGATTTGAACCCCCGACCTGCGGTTTAGGAAACCGTTGCTCTATCCTGCTG
>JAFWXG010000115.1 GCA_017523005.1 Clostridia bacterium | reverse complement strand
TCAAAACCTGCGGTTTTCTCAAAAGTGCTTCATTAACATCCTCTGTCACAAGAGATAATTCAAAATCGTGTTCCCACAAATCTTTCTTGGCGAAATCCTCGCTCACCTGACGGCTGGACGATACAAGTACTACTTGATACAATCCGCTTCCTCCAATCAAGGTTTAACAGAATAGTTAGGAGCTTCCTTAGTGATATAAATATCATGAGGATGGCTTTCTTTAAGTGCAGCACCTGTAATTCTGATAAACTGACCATTCTTACGAAGTTCTTCAATATCTTTAGTGCCACAGTAGCCCATACCTGAACGCAAACCGCCCAATAACTGATAAACTGTATCTGCCAACGGACCTTTGAACGGAACTCGTCCTTCAACGCCCTCGGGAACTAATTTTTTAGTATCCTGTTGGAAGTATCTGTCTTTGCTTCCGTTATTCATAGCGGCAATAGAACCCATACCGCGGTATACTTTAAATCTTCTGCCTTCATAAATTTCAGTTTCGCCAGGACTTTCTTCGCAACCTGCAAGTAATGAACCCATCATTATTGTGCTTGCACCTGCAGCGATAGCCTTAACCAAGTCACCTGAATATTTAACACCGCCGTCTGCAATAATCGGAATATTATATTTTGCAGCAGCTTCAGCAGCATCCATAATTGCAGTAACCTGCGGAACACCAATACCTGCAACAACGCGTGTTGTACAGATAGAACCAGGACCAATACCAACTTTAACCGCATCAGCACCTGCTTTAATTAAGTCTTCAGTACCGCCATAGGTTGCAACATTACCTGCAATAATCTGAAGTTCAGGATATTTTTCTTTAATTTTTGATACACTTGAAATAATATTCTGTGAATGTCCGTGTGCAGAGTCAAGTACAATTACATCTACTTTTGCATCAACTAATGCTGCAACTCGGTCCATCATATCTTTTGTAACGCCAACGCCCGCGCCCGCAATCAAACGGCCTGCGCTGTCACGACAGGAGTTAGGATATTTTACTGCTTTTTTGATATCTTTAATTGTGATTAAGCCTTTTAAGTATCCGTTTTCGTCAACGATAGGCAATTTTTCAACCTTATGCTTGCTTAAAATTCTCTGAGCCGCATCAACAGTTGTTCCAACAGGTGCAGTAATAAGATTATCTTTTGTCATGCTGTCCTTAATCTTTCCTGAGAAATCTTCAACAAAACGCAAATCACGGTTTGTCAAAATACCTACTAATTTGCCGTCTGTCACAATCGGAACACCTGAAATACGATATCTTCCCATCAATTCATCAGCTTCTGCCAAGGTATTGTCGGGAGCTAAGAAGAAGGGGTCTGTAATAACGCCATTCTCACTTCTCTTTACTCGGTCAACCTCCATAGCCTGAGCCTCGATAGACATATTTTTATGAATAATACCAATACCGCCTTCACGCGCAATAGCTATTGCCATTGGGGATTCTGTTACAGTATCCATAGCGGCTGACATAAGTGGAATATTTAATGTTATTTTGTTGGTAAGACGCGTAGACAAATCTACTTCGTTAGGGAGCACAGAAGATTTCTGCGGAACTAACAGCACATCATCAAAAGTTAAACCTTCCTTTAAAATTTTATTTTCAAACATCAGAAAACTCCTTTCGTTACAAACATTAAGATTATTTAAAACAGTATATCACAACCTTTAAAGGATGTCAAACAAATTTTAAAGCAGTATTTTTATTTTCCTCTTAATCTTTTATCCGACCTAACTGCAAGTCTTGTACCTGCACTCTGGAAAATCTGTACCAGCAAAATCAGCAAAATAACCGCCGCAACCATTACAAGATATTTATATCTGTAATAGCCGTAATTGATAGCGATTTTTCCTAATCCGCCACCGCCTATGATACCGCTCATGGCAGAATATCCTAAAATAGTTGTAATTGCGATAGTCGCGTTTGAGATAAGCGACGGAACACTTTCAGGGAGCATTACTTTAACAATAATCTGAAACGGACTTGCACCCATACTTTGTGCTGCCTCGATTATATTAGGGTTGACCTCTCTTAAACTACTTTCTGCAAGTCTTGCGACAAACGGAAATGCCGCAATAACAAGCGGAACTATAGATGCAACCGTTCCTACTGCAGTGCCCACAAGCAATCTGGTTAACGGAAACACCATAATCATTAAAATCAAAAACGGGATTGAACGAAGAAGATTTATAACTACTCCCAATCCATTCATAAAACCTTTAGGGAGAGGTAAAACTCCGTTTTTATCTCCTGCAACCAATAAAACGCCAAGCGGAAGTCCTATTATAATGGCAAAAGCTGTTGCAAGAATTGTTACATAAATAGTTTCCCATGTAGCAAGCAGAAATTCGGTTTTCAATATTTCTACAGCCTCTATAAATTCTTCTGAACTAAACAAATTCTCAAACATTCTTTGCCACCTCCTCTACTATTACATCGGGAACACTTCTTAAGTAATCCATAGCAGTTTCAAATTGCTCTCTGTCTGACGCCACAGAAAGCATCATATTACCATAAACCTTACCGCCTATTGTCTTGGTAGAGGCTGCTAAAATATTAGTTTCAATCTGTTTTTCAATAGCCATTTTGGCAATTAAAGGAGAGCCTGCCGCCTCCGCACCGTTAAATACAACTCTCATGCAAAGCTGGTTTTCGTCTTTGTCTGCAATCATATCAGAACCATCGGGGAAAACCAACCTCTTTGCAGCACTTGACTTCGGATTAGAGAAAATCTCGCTTACTTCTCCTTGTTCTGCCACTTCTCCATTGTCTAATATAGCCACTCTGTTACAAATTTCTTCCACTACACTCATTTGGTGTGTAATCACAATTACCGTAATTCCTAATTTTTTATTTATTTCACGAATAAGCTCTAATATGGAATGTGTAGTTTTAGGGTCAAGTGCAGAAGTTGCCTCGTCACAAAGCAAAACTTTTGGGTTAGTAGCTAATGCTCTTGCTATTGCAATTCTCTGTTGCTGACCGCCTGAAAGCTGAGCAGGATATGCGTTTGCTTTATCAGGGAGTCCGACAATTTCAAGTAATTCTAAAGCTCTCTTTTTAGCTTCTGCCTTTTTGACGCCCGCAAGCTCTAACGGAAAGCATATATTTTTAAGGCAAGTCCTTTGCATAAGCAAATTAAATCCCTGAAAAATCATGGTTATATTTCTTCTTATCGCACGAAGTTCTTTTTGAGATAGTTCGGTCATGCTCTGTCCGTTAATCAAAACATCGCCTTCGGTCGGTCTTTCAAGCATATTTATACATCTTACAAGTGTACTCTTTCCCGCGCCGCTCATGCCGATAATTCCGTAAATATCGCCATCTTCAATAGTCAGGTTGACATTTTTAAGCGCTTCTACTGTTCCGTCTTCCACACTGAAACTCTTACATAAATTCTTAATCTCTATCATATCTGTCCTCGTTATTCTTAACCTAATTAACAAGTGTCGGCAGCCTTATTTAAGCTGCCGACAAAATATTGCAAACAATAATTATTTAGCTTTAATTGCATCTAAAGTAGCTTGTTTACCACCATAAATACCCATTGGTTCAACATGAACTGCACTTACAGATACCAAATGAGTATTATTCTGCTCATTGAAATCTTCTAAGTAAGGCAAATGCTGGAAGTAGTTAGCATCTAATTCTCCGCTTTCTACTACATTGTTTGGCTGAACATAATCAGTAAATTCCATAACACTGATTTCTACACCCTTTTAGCCAAAATATCTTTTGCGATTGCCAAAATTTCAGCATGAG
>JAFWXG010000114.1 GCA_017523005.1 Clostridia bacterium | reverse complement strand
GTTGAAATTGAAAAAAATCCTTACAGCATAGAGTTTATTTTGCCGAAGCTAAAGAAAAACCCTAACGATTTCATTCGCACTACCTATCATTTAGATGATTATGTTATGGTTCTGTTTTATGAGTCGGAAAAACTGGGTGTTGTAAAGCCAAGACTTTATCTTATGAACAGACAAGATTTTTCATTTACTCCCGACTTTTTAGATGAGGTAAGGGCAATAGAAGGCTTTAATTATGACAACCTTACTGTTTTCGATTTTATATTTGATGAATACAAACATTTGAAATTCTGCTGTTCATCTCCGGAAAAATCAGGGTATTTCTATATTGACCCCGCAACGAAAACTGTTCACGAAATACAATAATACTTGCATTTTTTTACAAAGTATGATAAAATATACCAAGAAAAGAGGCTGATATTATGAATTCAAAAAAAATGAGTACAAAAAAATTAGTTATTTCCGCTTTACTTGTAGGCTTGAGTGTAGTTATTCCCTATCTTTCACTCCCTGTTGTGCCAATCCCGGAATTTTCAGTAACATTATTTGCACATCTTGCGATTATAATTGCAATGTTTATGGGTGTTGAAGTAGCAATATTTGCAGGACTCGGTGCTGTTCTCGGTTTTTATTTAAAAGGTGTTCCGATTGTTGTTGTAATGCGTGCAGCGTCCCACTTGGTATTTTTGATTGTTGGCGCTTTAATGCTCAAAAAATTACATAACAAGAAATGGCATATAGTTTTAGTAGCAATTGTTACAGGCCTCATTCACGCATTGGCAGAAGCAATCATTGTTGCGTTCTGGTTTAAATCAAGCAGTATTTCAAATACATTTTTCATTGGCGCACCTATATTCTTGTTGCACCATATATTTGACTTTGTAATGGCTGTTTTAGTTTACACAGCGTTATCTAAAGCAAAACTGGTTAAACCTTTAATAAGATAAAAAATAAAACCCGAAAGGGTTTTATTTTTTATCCTGTTTATCCCAGATTACTATTTCGCCTTTTTCCAGCGTTTTTTTCATATCAATTATTCTCTGGTTTGACGAGCCCCTGAATTTTAGTGAAATATCTTTTAATGCAATTTGAAATCTTCCGTCTACCAATATATCAATAAGTGATAAAAATTCGTCTGTGTATTCTGTATTTGGATATGCGTTTTTATCTGTAAGCTCTTCAAATGTAAATCCTGAAAATACCCATATATTTTTGTTTGGGTATTTTTCTTTTACCCTTTTTACAAACGGTAACAATGTCTCCTGATTTTTCGGTTCCATTGGCTCTCCGCCAAGAAGTGTAAGACCGCTTATAAATTTAGGCTCAAGCATTTTTAAGATTTCGTTTTCTGTTTCTTCGGTAAAGAGTGTTCCGTATTCAAAATCCCAAGTCTCTGGCTGAAAACACTGTTCACAGTGATTTGTACACCCCGAAACAAAGAGTGTTACCCTTACTCCCTCTCCGTTTGCTATATCGCAATTTTTTATATCTCCGTAATACATAGCGTATCTCCTTAAGAAAACGGACGACAGCGGATATACCGCATATCGCCCGCCTTAAATTTTAAATTATAAGTGCATTACTCTTTCTTTGATTTCCTGTGTTCTTCCCTGATTCCAGTACTGTGTGCCGATATAACCGCAGGTACGGCGTGCCACATTCATTGTATCCTGGTCGGTGTTTCCGCATTTTGGACAAGTCCAGATAAGCTTTCCATCCTGGTCTTCGCGAATTTCAATTTCTCCGTCCCAACCGCATTTCTGACAATAATCGCTCTTTGTATTAAGCTCGGCATAGATGATATTGTCATAAATAAACTTCATGACTTCTAAAACTGCCTCTAAGTTGTCCTGCATGTTTGGAACTTCGATATAACTGATTGCACCGCCAGGTGACAAATGCTGGAACTGTGCCTCAAACTTAAGCTTATCAAACGCATTGATTTCTTCTGATACATGAACATGATAGCTGTTTGTGATGTATCCTTTATCGGTTACGCCAGGGATAACGCCAAAGCGTTTCTGCAAGCATTTTGCAAACTTATATGTTGTAGACTCAAGCGGAGTTCCGTAAAGTGAGAAGTCAATATTGTGCTGTGATTTCCATTTACGGCAAGCTTCGTTTAAAAAGTCCATAACTTCTAACGCAAACGGTGTTGCAGACGGGTCTGTATGGGATTTGCCTGTCATGTATTTAACGCACTCATAAAGACCTGCATAACCTAAAGAAATAGTTGAATAACCGCCGTAAAGCAATTTATCAATAGGCTCGCCTTTTTTGAGTCTTGCGCAAGCACCATACTGCCACAAAATCGGTGCCGCATCTGATAATGTGCCTTTTAAACGATTATGACGGCACATAAGCGCTCTATGGCAAAGTTCTAATCTTTCATCAAATATTTTCCAGAATTTTTCTAAGTTTCCGCCTGAGGATAAAGCCACATCAGGCAAGTTGATTGTTACAACGCCCTGGTTAAATCTTCCGTAATATTTAGGCTCATTTGTTTCGGGGTCTACATAAGGAGTTAAGAAGCTTCTGCAACCCATACAGGTATAACAATGTCCTTCTCCGTTTTTGTCGACTTTAAGTTCTAACATTTTCTTTTCAGAGATATAGTCAGGAACCATACGGCGTGCTGTACATTTTGCTGCAAGCTTTGTTAAGTAATAATAAGGTGTTCCCTCTTCGATATTGTCTTCTTCCAAAACATAAATAAGCTTCGGGAATGCAGGAGTAACCCAAACTCCCTCTTCGTTTTTAACACCTCTGTGTCTTTGTTCCAAAACCTCTTCAATAATCATAGCGAGGTCTTTCTTTTCCTGCTCGTTTTTAGCTTCGTTTAAGTACATAAACACAGTAACAAACGGAGCCTGACCATTTGTTGTAAGAAGTGTAACTACCTGATACTGAATAGTCTGAACGCCTCTTCTTATTTCACTCTTTATTCTGCTTTCAGCAAGCTTATGCTTTTCTTCAGCAGTTAAAGTAATTCCTAAATCTTCGCATTCGCGGTCGATATCTTTATGAATTTTTTCACGGCTTACCTGAACGAAAGGTGCTAAATGTGCAAGAGAAATCGACTGACCGCCATACTGGTTAGATGCAACCTGTGCAACAATCTGTGTTGCGATATTACAAGCAGTAGCAAAAGAATGAGGTCTTTCAATTAAAGTACCTGTAATTACTGTTCCATTCTGGAGCATATCTTCTAAATTTACCAAATCGCAGTTGTGCATATGCTGTGCGTAATAGTCACTGTCGTGGAAGTGGATGATACCCTCTTCATGCGCATCTACAATGTCTTTAGGAAGCAAAATACGATTTGTTAAGTCTCTTGAAACCTCGCCTGCCATATAGTCGCGCTGAGTTGAGTTAACAACAGGGTTTTTATTAGAGTTTTCCTGTTTAGCTTCTTCGTTATTGCACTCAATAAGACTTAAAATTTTATCGTCTGTAGTATTTGACTGACGAACAAGTGCACGGGTATATCGATATGTAATATAAGCCTTTGCAACTTCAAAAGCGCCATGCGCCATAATCTGATGTTCTACTAAGTCCTGAACTTCTTCCACGCTTGGAGAACGACCTAATCTTTCGCATGACAAAACAACACTTTCTGCAATTCTTCTGATTTGCATAGGTGTCATACGAATATTTTCGTCAACCACATCATTAGCTTTTGTGATTGCGGTGATAATTTTTGTGATATCAAACACAACCTCCGAGCCATTTCTTTTAATAATTTTCATCCTTTTCTCTTCCTTCCGTGAAACTTTAAAGGCGGTTTTTTATCGCCCGAATTATATATAATAACAGCAAAAACGCTTTATTTTAAAGGATTTTTGTTTTTCCATAATATTGTGGTTTGTTTTATTTAAAAACACAACATATTGTGTTACAAATAAGATTATACCATAGTATCAACCTGTTGTCAAGCACTTTTTTATAGAAAAAATATCCCCGCAAAATGTGGGAATATTTTTTACACAAAGTATATAAATTTGTAGCTTTTTAAGATGTTTAAAAACTTAGTAAGGCGTTCATAAAGTGGCTCTGCTTTTTCTCCGAATTCCTGCCCTAAAAGCTTTCCAAGTTCAAAGACTGTCTTTTCTCCATCTAACAAAGGCCAAAGGAAAGTACCTGTTTCATCTAAATAAATATAGCTGATTTTAGGCTTTTTAAACAATTTTTGAGCAATGAAATTGAAAAAGCCTTTGTTAATAATTTCAAGAGCGACTCTGCCGTCTTTCAAATACCAATTTATTTCTTTTTTTCTTACAGGTTTTTTGTCAAGATAGTTTTCTTTCATGATTTGCTTCCTTTTTTCCAAAGTGAAAACTTAAGAACTGAAAGAATTATGATTCCAAACAATACCAGACCGCCAACATTCTGGAATAATGGAGATAAGCCTAATTTCGCTGAAAGGTCGAAAACCTTGTCAAATCCTACGACAGCAAAGAGTGCAAGCAGAATACCCACAAGTCCCTCTCCTGCAATCATGCCAGAGCAGAAAAGAATTCCGTCGTTAACAACTTTGTCTTTGTTGTCGCGTTTGAGTTTGTCAAGACCAAGACGAACCAGACCTCCCGCCATAATACAAGCATTTAAATGGACAGGCAAATACACACCAATCGCAAAAGGCAGAACGGGAATTCCTACAATTTCAACAAAAATTGCAATAAATACGCCAATTAAAACTAAATTCCACGGAAGATTTCCTTCCATTACTCCCTCTACTATAAGCTTCATTAAAGTTGCTTGCGGTGCTGCTAACTGGTCTGTACCAAAGCCCCAAGCAGAGTCTAACAGATAAAGTGTCGCACCAATCGCAAGACCCGATGCCACAACACCTATAATTTCGCCGATTTGCTGTTTTTTCGGGGTTGCACCTAATAAGAATCCTGTTTTTAAGTCCTGAGATGTGTCGCCTGCAATAGCAGAAACGATACAAATAACAGATCCTATTGCTATAGCACTGCACATACCTTCAATACCCGATGCACCTGTAAGTTTTAGGATTAAGGTTGCAATTAAAAGTGTTGCAATAGCCATTCCTGAAACAGGGTTATTACTTGACCCTACAAGACCAACCATTCTTGAGGATACTGTCGCAAAGAAAAATCCGAATACAACAATAATGATTGCACCCACAATGTTTACAGGGATTGCAGGAATTAACCACACCAAAACAGTAAGAATTGCTACCGAGATTAAAACTGTTTTCATATTTAAATCTTTCGCTGTTCTTTCTTTGGAGTGTGCAGATGTACCTGCAACGCTCTTCATAGCACCTGCGAAAGTTGTTATTATTAAAGGAAGAGATTTAATAAGACTTATAATACCGCCTGCTGCCAATGCACCCGCGCCTATATATCTTATATAAGTACTCCAAATAGCACCCGCACCGCCCGATGAATATATCTCGCTTATCGGAACTGCACCCGGGTACAATGTGATATCAGACCCAAACATAACAATAAGAGGAATAATTACAAGCCAGCTTAGTATACCGCCTGCAAACATATAAGATGCAATTTTAGCACCGCATATATAGCCGACGCTTAATACCGCAGGATAAATCTGAGTTCCTATCTGACCTGCAAAGCCTTTTACGGTTAATGAAATTTCTCCGCTTACTAGTTTTAATCCGTCAATAATAAATTTAAACAAAGCTGAAAAACCCATACCCGCAAATACAGTAGATGCGTTTGCGCCTCCCTTTTCCCCTGCTCTCAAAACCTCTGAACAAGCAGTTCCTTCGGGGTATGGCAATGTATTATGTTCCTTTACAATAAGAGCATTTCTTAAAGGTACCATAAAAAATACGCCAAGCAGACCGCCAATTAACGCAATAAGAGTAATCTCTACTATGTCAGGCTTTACTGTTTTGCCCTCTGCTGCCCATAAAAATAGTGCGGGCAGAGTGAAAATTGCACCTGCAGCAAGGGATTCCCCAGAAGAACCGACGGTTTGTACAATATTGCTTTCTAAAATAGAATTTCTCCTTAAAAGTACACGAATAACACCCATTGAAATAACTGCAGCAGGGATAGACGCCGAAACATTCATACCAACTCTTAATCCTAAGTATGCGTTAGCTGCTCCGAAAACAACAGCTAAAATTATACCAAGAATTATTGAAGTCACAGTGATTTCAGCAGGATTTTTGTCTGCCGAAATATATGGTTTAAATTCCTTGTTTTCCATAAAACTCTCCTTTTACAAAACACTTCCTAAATATATTACCACAAACTTAAAAATTTCTCAATATTTAGTTCAAACTTTCTAAAATTCTGCATATCAGCTCATAAGTTTGCCGTACAGAAGATATGCTTAATTTTTCCTCTGTTGTATGAACACCCCACATATCAGGGCCTATTGCTATACAATCTAAATCTTTTATTGCATTTGAGAAGACTGCACATTCAAGACCTGCATGAATAGCCTCT
>JAFWXG010000113.1 GCA_017523005.1 Clostridia bacterium | reverse complement strand
CTCCTTATCTTATCCAGCTTTCATCCTGTGGATTGTTACGGAACGCAATAAGTCTTGAAATTGCATCTTCCTTAATATAACCCTCTTTTGCTGCAGTTTCGCAAACTGTATCAAAATCTGTTAAACTGTAGTTTGTTAATTTGCTTTCAGCTAAGCGGTCAATTCCCTTTTGCATGCCGTATGTAAATATACTTACTATACCCAAAACTTCTGCGCCTGCTTCGCGAAGTACATTGGCAACTTCAATTACGCTTCCGCCTGTTGAAATTAAGTCTTCGATAATAACTACCTTCTGACCCTTTTCAAGCTTACCTTCAATCTGGTTGCCTCTGCCGTGGTCTTTTGCACCGCTTCTTACATATCCCATTGGCATATCAAGAATGTGCGCAGCGATTGCGGCGTGTGCAATACCTGCTGTACTTGTTCCCATCAAAACTTCCGCTTCAGGGTATTTATTCTTAACTGTATCTGCAATCGCATTTTCAATATCAATACGGGCTTTTGGTGCAGTGAGTGTCAAACGGTTGTCGCAATATACAGGACTTTTAATTCCGCTTGCCCATGTGAATGGCTGTTCGGGACGGAGAAATACCGCACCGATTTCAAGTAAATGTTTAGCAATTTTCTCTTTCATTTTGTTTCCCTCCTATATGAACTGTTTTACACATTCTTTGTAAGCTGCTGCAGGATCAACGGCTTCTGTAATAGGTCTTCCTACTACTATAAAATCAGAGCCGATTTCTTTTGCCATAGCCGGTGTTGTTACACGAACCTGATCGCCTTTTTCTCCGTCAGCAAAACGGATGCCGGGTGTGATTGTCAAAAATTCTTTTCCGCAAGCAGATTTCACCATTCCTGCCTCAAGCGGAGAACATACCACTCCGTCTAATCCTGAATTTTTAGCATTTTTAGCATAAGACACAACAACATCCTGAATTTTTTCATTTATTAAAAGTTCTTCTTTCATGAGTTGTTCAGATGTTGATGTCAGCTGTGTTACCGCAATTAAAAGCGGTCTTGTGCCGTCAGGACGAACAAGTCCTTCAAGCGCTGCTTTCATCATGTTAGAACCGCCTGATGCGTGCAGGTTTACCATGTCAACATCTAAATTTGAAAGAACTGACATAGCTTTCTTTACTGTGTTTGGAATATCGTGAAGTTTTAAATCTAAAAAGATTTTATGACCTCTTCTTTTGATTTCTTTTAAAATTTCAGGACCTTCTGCGTAATAAAGCTCCATACCTACTTTTAAGTAAAGTTGTTCATCTGAAAACTTGTCCAAAAATTCCAAAAGAGCTTTTTTTGTGCTGAAATCACAAGCTATAATTACATCTCTGTTCATCTGTTTGCCCCTCCTATAATTTCATTTAAATCATTTATTCCGTATTTTTCCATGCAAGCAGGTAATTCTTGAATTATTTTTTTACAAGCATAAGGGTCAACAAGGTTTGCCGCACCCACCGAAACTGCTGTTGCACCTGCAAGCATCATTTCTATTACATCTTCTGCCGAAGACACACCGCCCATTCCTAAAATCGGAATGTTTACTGCGCTATAAACCTGATTTACCATTCTAACTGCAACAGGGAAAATCGCAGGACCTGAAAATCCGCCCATTCTGTTTGCAATCACAGGTTTTTTAGTCTTTAAGTCTATACGCATGCCTAAAAGTGTGTTTATAAGGCTCAAGCCGTCTGCTCCCGCTTCCTCGCAAGCTTTTGCTATGCTTACTATAT
>JAFWXG010000112.1 GCA_017523005.1 Clostridia bacterium | reverse complement strand
CCCGAATGTGCAGAGTTTTTCACCCGGGCAATGCAACTTGCAAGGCGTTCCCTGGGCTTGCAGTATGAATCTATGGAATACGGAGCTGAATTTGAGCAGCTATGTCAAATCCTGTTTCAGTATCAGTATGTAAAGAACCCTGCCGAGCTGGATGCTGCTACTATCCGTTGGTTGTTTGAGCATAGCAACGGAAATGTATCTTCCGTTGTAACGCTGCTGCATGATGCCCAGGAGATTGCCATTTTGGAGGGCAGCGAAGTATTGAACCTGGAAATATTAAACGCTGCATATCGTAGCAGAATGAAAATGCTTCATTCCTATATCGCACCGTCCAAAAAGCCGCAAACATCCAGACAGAAGAAATCCACTTCCGTTTCCTGCGCCGACCAGGAGATACAGGAAGTTGTTACTGTTTCCATTGTAGCGTTGGTACAGCAAGCAAAGAACGAGGGCAGAGCTGTTGCGGATTTTCTAAAATCCTATATCACCGTGGAGGAAGTGGGAATATGATAGCTTTCTTTCCAGAACCATATCCCGACGAGCTGGCATATTCCTTGTTTGCACGGTATCATGTTCATTCTGGAAATATGACCTTCAGCGCAACAGCAAAGGATTTGTTTCAATGTAAGGATGCTATACCAAATCCAGAGTTCTTTGCACCTTTGTCTGAGGAAGTATGCAGCATACTTACACGCAACAGCTCCATGGAATCCTTTATAGCAAAGCATACAATGCTGCCATATTACATACGCTTTCTGCCATTGGAACGGCGGCGCAAAGCAATGGATTTGCTGCTTGCAATGGACAGAACATTTTACGATGCTATTTATGTACGGCAAAAGAAATCGGAACGGCGGCAATACATGAGATATTGTCCGTTGTGTGCTGCTGCTGACCGAGAGCAGCACGGAGAAACCTACTGGCATAGAAAACACCAGCTCCCAGGTGTGGAAATCTGCTTGGAACACCGCTGCCGTCTGGCAAACAGCAGCAATGGCGTTACGGTGGAAAGTCAGCGGTTTAAGTTGGTTCATGCAGAAATGGTTATTCCCCAATATATCCCTGTTAATTTGGCTGTATCAGACCTGGAATATCGGCTATCCGATTATGTGATGCAAGTTTTTGATGCAGACATGGATTTTGATAATGATGTGTCCACGGGCAAGTTCCTGCAGTCAAGACTGGAGGGAACGCACTATACATCGTTACGGGGAGAACAAGTATTTGCCCGTAAATTGTTTGCAGCACTTTCCGCGCATTACCAGGAGCTGCCACAAAACACCCTGGAAGCATGGTGGTATGTTCAAAAGGTATTCTGCTCCCAAAACTTCCATACATTCGATGTTTGCTTGATTGCCTTGTTTCTGGGCATCCCCATAAATGACTTGCTACACATGACCTTGCCAGAGCTGACCCTTCAGCAGCGGTTTGACAATCAGTTGCGGTTGCTGCGCTCCCAGGGCATGACCCAAAAGCAAGTAGCCGAAGCTATGGGGGTATCAATTCACGCAATAAAGAGCGTGGAAGAAAAGAGATATCGAACAGCATAGAAAACGCTCCCGTGAGAACGGGAGCGTTTTGCGTTTACTTATATTCTTTGCATACAGCAAAAAGGAAACTATCCAACCTATTAATATCCTCAATCAGCAACATCATTTCTTTGTGTCCAAAGACCCAGCCCGTTGGAAAGTTCATATTCAGCGTTCCATCTGAACCAACACCGCAGACATGAATCCCGTCATACATTGAGATATTTCCAGAAACTCTATCTCCAGATAGGTCGTCAAACATTTCCTTATATACGATGTCGGCAAATTGATATACTTCCGTTCTGCACACTCCTGGTAATCTTTCTGTGTGGTGTTTGATATTTTCGGGCTGAATACCTTGCCTTTTTTCAGAATCAGACATATTTATCTACCTGCTTTCTTTCGGGGTTGCCCCTGTTACGCAGCGGCAGCGTTGGCGTTGATAGCCTTAATAATCTTCATAATAACAAGCCAGACCACAGTATCGGTGAAAATATCTCCCACATCGCCCTTGTCAGTAAAAGGAGCTTCTTGCATAACAGCAAAGTTTTTCATCATGCCGTTTTGTACAATGTAGTTGATAATCTGATTCACAAAGTAAATCTGTCTATCATCCAAATTTACATCATTCAGATACTTGGAGAACGCTTGCTTTGCAGAGTTCATGTCCAGGCCAACAATCTCCCGTACCAATTCACCCAGGGGCTTATCCTGGTATTCTGCTTGATAATCTTCCTTTGTTCCCAGCTCAGACCAAAGAATATCCTCAAGGGATTTTATATCAGCAGCAGTTAGCGGTTGATTGGTATGGAGCTTTGCAATGGCAGGTACATCCATGTGATTGCGAATATAGAAATTCACTTTCATTTTGTAGTTCTGCAAATCGTCGCTTTCCAGCTCAGAGGTTTTCCAATCCATCGACAAAACATCATCGTCAAAATCTGTTTCATAGACGGGACTTTCCCCACGGGGGATGTACTTTATCAAATCACGGATTTTCTCACGGATAATTTCAAAATCGCTAACGGTTGCCCGTTCCACATAATCCGTATTCAAAATCTGATTGATAAAGTCTTTCTGTTCCTGGACAGCAGGGATAGTGTCGACCCGTGCCACAGCTCGCACTTTGCCGAACAAGTCTTTAATTCCCTTGCTGTACTTGTTTCCAGCTATATGCCCCAGCTCGATTGCATACATAAGAGCATCGAAACGAACAGCAGATATTTCATCCTCATAAGGAAGAATTAGCGGCGCAATTTCCTCGGATAACTGCTGCAAGTCAACAGGGGTCAACACCTCGAAACTCTTTTTATCGGAGTAAAGGTCAATAAATTTCAAATGCTGCTTAACAGCAAAGTTTTCACGGTTTAGCTGCTTGACCTTAAATGTAATATCTTCTATCAGCTCATTGCGGAACGCAATCAATTCTTCTGTTTGATATGCCAAATCTTGCAGCTTATAAACGATTTGGGTTTTCAGGTCAAAAATCCGTTCCTGGACAGAAGTTGTCGCAGGGACACTCTTGCCCTTGGGATTCATGCGGAAGAAATCAAAATTGCCGCAGAAATCAAAGATATAAAATTTATCCTTGTTCTTGCCGTCCAACAGCCCATCACACAGACGGGTGCCACGACCAATCATCTGCCAGAATTTTGCTTTACTCATAACCTTT
>JAFWXG010000111.1 GCA_017523005.1 Clostridia bacterium | reverse complement strand
TATCCATCTGTTCACCCCCAAGGAGCAGCCAATATATCCAGAAGTAGGTATTTATGCTATAATTATACTCCATAGGTGATAGAAGTCAAGAAAGCTATGCCCTTGAATGGTTTAGAACACCACCCATAGTTATTATAATTAGGGTATATTAAACTGTTTGGGGGTGTGCGCCGTGGGTGATAATGAGTTTTTGAAAGAAATGGGACAGCGAATTATGGTTCGCAGAAAATCACTACGCATGACCCAGGAAGAATTAGCGGAGAAATTGGGCGTTTCCACGCAGATGATTTCTAATTTGGAATTGGGAAAGAAAGCAATCCGTCCCGAGAACTTAGCCAAAGTTTGTTCCGTTCTGGAGCTTAGTGCAGATTTTATCTTGACTGGAACAAATACAAAGACCGCTGTTGATGCAGTTGCGGAAAAATTGATTCAGTTGACCGCAGAAGAATTGCAGATGGTTAATGAAATGATTGACTACATGAACAGGCAGAAATAACAAAAAAACGGGTGCGTGGCACAGTCTATGCACCCGTTTGATATTGCCAGAAAAAATTTTTCAAAAATTTTCAACTTTTTTTGAAAATACCCTTGACGAATTTGAAATTATAGTGTATAGTGTCTATGCTGTATCTCCGAAGTGTGTGCAGCCTATATATACTGTTATTAAACAGACTATCGAAAAGCAGTTGAGTTAGCTTGTAGGGATAGTCTGTCCTTTTTTATCTAAAACAGACTATCAGCTATGAGTTAATCTCAACGCCGATAGTCTGTTTTTGCGTTTATACGCAAAAATAGGCTGCGCACCTTGACAACTGAATAACCCCTGTCAGAAGTGATACAGGATTTGCGGATAGTATGCCATGACGGTTTATCCAGAGCGTACCCACAAACGAAATGCTGCATAGCGGCAACCTGCAATACACGGTCAAAGGAGCGTAGGAAATATTCTGGCAGTACGGTGTAGAATGACCAATCCAATTAAAGTTTACATATAAGGAGATATGACAATGAATACTAAAGATTATTTTATTGATGTTCCCAGAAGCACAAGACCCTGCCCCACATGCGGCAAGCCTGTTCCTCGGCTGTCCTCCGTGGCAACCATTATTAAGAAAGCAATTAAGCCTGTTTTTCCGAACAATACTCGGAACGCAGCCTAACATATAAACTAACAACTATTTGATATTAAAGGAGATAAAATATTATGACTATTATTGATACTGTTAAGATGCCTGGTTACACTCAGTGGATTGAGAATTTTGTTAAGCGTGTCCTGGATGCTGCCAATGTTGCGGCAAATGAAGTGCGAATTACCGAAATGAATAAAAAGCGTATTTACATCACCTGCGACAACAAGGAATACATGATTAGAACTATCAATTTCTTCCCTGCTGGCAAGGATGGCAACGGAATTACTTGCAGCGAAGATGTGGAGTATGTTCTGTATGTTGGACATGAATCCTGTAATGAAGTTAGCGACCCCATTCACCTTCAGTCTGTTGCTAATGGTGTTCTGAACATTAGATGGGTCAATTCTGCAGCCCTGTACCAGGAGGAAGTTCGCCAGTACCATGAGCTGCACGGTGAACCCCAAATGCTGGAAGAGCCTAAGGAGGGCGAATATGTCCCGATGAAAGTACACGATTTGAACGGTGGCAGTTGGGATTTGCACATTGATATTAGACCGCTGCGAAAGAAAGAAGTTGCTCCCGTAATGGAGTATTTCTTGACGGGTGAACTGCCTAAGAAGTACAACACAAGCAGAATCCGTGATTATATTAAGGAAATCATTATGTACGGTGTTCGGGGTGTTCTTAACTTCTGCTTTGAGAACGATGTTTATGACCATGAATATGCTATTAGTTTGATTACCCACGCTGTTGAGCAGGGTAGTTGCAGCGAAGATGGTGGCTTTACTGAAGCTGTAATTGTGCATCGCCTGTACAAGGAATATTGCAAGGGCAACAAGGAAGCTCTGGCGCAAATCAAAGCCACGCTTGCAGAGTTCTTTATGCGCACAACGCCTTTCTACTTTACCACTATTTAATAATAAACAAAGGGGAGCTGAAAATCAGCTCCCCTAAACAAAACCCAATTCAAAACAAATTATAACTTAAAGGAGATTTTATTATGATTAAGTTTAGAGATATGATGGATATGGTTATCAACGGACAGGACAGCATCATCTGTGCCGTTAAGGATGCAAATACCGACAATGCTGCTATCGACGAAATGCTGTTAACTGGAAAGTATTGGATTAGAAAAGTGGGAAATGGAGAAATATTCCCTGCCATGCCCGACGAACTCATGGAAGCCGAATCTGGAATGGCCTGGGGTACTTCTGCCAGTTATCTTATCCTTGCCCCCAATTTTGACCAGGAATCTTATTGGGCAACAGCCCCTACTAATCCCCCTCTTTTTCATAAGAGAACTTGCTTTAGCACAGATATTTCCTGTGAAAGAATCCTGGAACTGGATAAAGCAAACATGCCTGTGGTTGAGCTTTTCAATGCGCTGGCTGATGCTTATGAATTGTCCCCCGAGGAACTGATGGGATATCTGGTGCAGAAACTGTAATATCAAAAAGTAATTGCGCTTGAAGAAAGCTTGTTTGATTGTGTTCCCAGAACATAAATTCTTCAGTTGCTAAAGCAGTTTTTATGTAGTATAATGACCGTACAAGGTCATTATATGTTTTTGGGAAATCTCGGCATCCTGTAACCCCGTCAAAAGGGCAAACCTGGACATTCTGAGAAAACCCAAGAAAAGATAAGAATTTAAGACCTTGTGTAGCACACATTTTC
>JAFWXG010000110.1 GCA_017523005.1 Clostridia bacterium | reverse complement strand
TATCCATCTGTTCACCCCCAAGGAGCAGCCAATATATCCAGAAGTAGGTATTTATGCTATAATTATACTCCATAGGTGATAGAAGTCAAGAAAGCTATGCCCTTGAATGGTTTAGAACACCACCCATAGTTATTATAATTATAGCATACTAAACCGTCTGGGGGTGTGCGCCGTGGGTGATACAAATTTTTTGAAAGATATGGGACAGCGAATTATGGTTCGCAGAAAATCACTACGCATGACCCAGGAAGAATTAGCGGAGAAGTTAGGCGTTTCTACGCAGATGATTTCCAACCTGGAACTGGGAAAGAAAGCAATCCGTCCCGAAAACTTATCCAAAGTTTGTGCTGTTCTGGAGCTTAGTGCGGATTTTATCTTGACTGGAACAAATACAAAAACCGCTGTTGATGCTGTTGCGGAAAAATTGATTCAGTTGACCGCAGAAGAATTACAGATGGTTAATGATATGATTGACTATATGAACAGACAGAAATAACGGCATAAAAACGGTATTGGGTATTTCCCTATACCGTTTTTTGCTGCCCTTACTTGTATCTAAGCTCAGACTTATACTTGTAATATGTATTGGGCGAAATCCCTGCAAGCTTCATAACATCTTTGTCCGACAACGAACCGCCAAAATCTTTACTGTATATCTGTATTGCTTTCTTGGCTGCATCGGATTTCTTGACATGGAGCTTTGCCCCTGCTTTTTGACCAATCTGCTTACCGTTCATTTTTGCAGTTTCCATGCCCTCACGGGTACGCTGCCGTAAATCGTCCACCTCTTTCTGCGATTGTTCAAAGGCTATATGTATCTGTTCCTTGGCAAGCTCCATAAGATACCGATTCACACCCACCAAAATGAAATCGACCTTATCACCCGTCAATTCAACCTTGGCAGCAAGTGCCTTGCGATATGTGTCTGTGTTGATGTGTGGTTCTTTCAAAAAGACCAAATGAACCCCCATATTAAACAGATGTTGATACAAGGCAAATCCCTCTTCAGCGGAACGGCTCATTCTGCTAACGGAATCAAATACTATGGTATCGTCCCTGCGCACCTTTTTGAGTAGCTTTTCCAGCTTGTCCCGTCCCTGGAATGTTGTCCCCGTATATACTTCTCTTATTATCTCTGCATCGGGGAATACGGCCAGGATGTTCCTAACCTGGCGTTCTATGTTCTGTGATTGTGTCGATACACGGCAATATCCGTAAATCATGCAAAATCTCCTTTCTAAGTGTTTCTATTACTATTATAGTAGAAACTCTCTCAAAAGAGAGGGTCGGTAGATTTGCGATATTCAAAAATCTAATAATCCTTTGTTTGGGGCGCACTTTTGCGACTACCCCAGATTTGATATTGGAAACAGGATTGCTTTCATCTACGAAACAAGGTATAATATTTCTGTTTGATATTCGATACTGTTAGAAACAGGAGAATGGTTATGAACTTCAAAAATATTACAGAGCAAAGAATGGCAGCTACCTTCGCACACCATATCCTTAGAGCTTTGTTTAATGAAACGGACGGTATGGAACGGCTCAAAAAGGTTTTTTTATCGTCTTTGCTTACACCGAAAGATATTATTGCCCAGGCACGAAAAATGCAACTTCGTTCGGGTAATGTAAGTACCGCAATATATGAGGATATTCAGTATGCCTTATATGTCGAAATGAGAGATAATAAAGATAGTCGTGTATTTGATGCCATTTACGAAAGCGCACAGGAACTAATGCGCAAATACTCCATGTTAAATAGTTACAAAGTATTTGCCCATCGTATTAGCTGTGGAGAAGATACGCCCCACGGCTATGGCGAAGATGCAAATTATTCCATGGCATATTTCTTTTTATTGTATGAAGAAGTATCTATTGGAGCAATGCTCCAGCGCAGCATGAAAAGGCAATATGATTTTCTTGTTCAAACACGCCCAGCAGAAGCAGTTGATAAGGACATGGACTTGTTGGGTGATTATATACTTGATGATGGAACGCCGTTGAAGAATAGTAAAGCTTATCAGCGGTATGTCGCTGATATAAAACAAAAACTTGCGGAATATTTGCAGCAACGATACTCTATTGATAATATATCTATCGAGAATTTACCGCTAATAATCGGCAAGCAAATCCATTGTGGACTTCATTGGGACGAAAAAACGGCAAATACTATTCTTGATGAGATTTCGCCGCTTGATGAAGCAACGATGAGTGGAATTACTTGGATTGGTGTTCGCAACTATCAATTCAGCCATGATATGTTGGTTTCCATGATGGGCGATGTTTCCCTACCGACATGCAAGTCTTTGAATTACCATCCCGATGTGAATTACTTGCTTGACTTAGTGATACAAACATATCTTCGTCCATATGTCTGCAACGGAAAGGCTGGTCTTTCACGGATTATACTCAGAAAAGAAATCACCCCCTATGTTACTGAAAACATAGCTGCCTTTTACAATAACCTAGTCAACTTGTATTACATTGACTGCGTATATAAGGCAATGGAACAGTATCGGGATGAATATTACTATAATTTCTCTTGGTTCTATGATATTGAAAAACAAGATTCTATAACCGTACCCCCTGTTTTAGTAGAAGTGCAGCAAGTAGCGCAAACGGAAGATGATAATGCCTATGTAGAGTTAAACGCTCAATATGAGCGTGAGCGTAAGCGTGTTGCGCAGATTTGCCAGAAACATGCCCACGAGCTTGCTGAAAAGGACAGAGTAATAACAGAACGGATAGGGGAAATTGAAAAACTGCAAAAGCAGATTCAAATTCAGCAAGAATATCTCAATCTGGTAAATGCAGCTGAAGAACCTGATGTTACGGAAGTGCTTGACAT
>JAFWXG010000109.1 GCA_017523005.1 Clostridia bacterium | reverse complement strand
TTGTCTTTATCGGTAAACTGAATCCCAAAAGCCTTTGCAAATCCATCACCACAGTTGTGCGATGTACCTGTTTGTAAAGCGATACCGCTATGCATTAAGCTTTCAATAGTGTAAGTAGCTTCAGCACCTGCAAATTTTTCTTTATCTGTTTTTCTGCCTTTCACAACAGGGATAGCTAAATAGTTTTCACAGAACGATGCATAAATATTAAGCATTTTTATGGTTTCTTCCTGTGCTTCTTCAGCAGTTGCGTGAACTGTGTGACCTTCTTGCCATAAAAATTCTAAAGAACGCAAGAATGGGCGGGTAGTCTTTTCCCAACGAACAACAGAGCACCACTGATTATAAAGTTTTGGTAAGTCACGATAAGAATGAATAATATCTTTGTAGTGGTCACAGAAAAGTGTTTCTGAAGTAGGACGAACACAAAGGCGTTCTGTGAGAGGTTCCTGACCACCGTGAGTTACCCAGGCAACCTCTGGAGCAAACCCTGCAACATGGTCTTTTTCTTTTTGCAAAAGACTTTCAGGAATGAACATAGGCATATAAACATTTTCATGCCCAGTATCTTTAAACATAGAATCAAGATTTTTTTGAATATTTTCCCAAATTGCATATCCGTAAGGACGAATAATCATACAACCTCTAACTCGGGAATAATCAACCAAATCTGCTTTTTTAACAATATCGGTGTACCATTTTGCGAAATCTACATCCATTGATGTGATTTCTTCAACAAACTTTTTTTGCTGTGCCATTTAATATTCAAAGCCTTTCTGCCTACATTATTATGTAACAATCTTATCTGCAGGCAAAATAAGATGTTGTAAACGGAAAAATCCGTTAATTATCATTCTTTTTTAAAATACAAACTGCTTGTGCTTCGATTCCTTCTCCTCGTCCGCAAAAGCCTAATTTTTCGGTTGTTGTGGCCTTTACGCTTACGCAGGAGATATCTATTGATAAAGCATCTGCTATTTGTTCTCTCATTTTTTCAATGTACGGAGAGAGCTTTGGAGCCTCAGCAACAACTGTTGCATCAATATTTGAAACCTTATAAGGAGAAATAAGGTTATTTACTTCTTTTAAAAGTTTTATGCTTGAGATGCCTTTATATTTAGGGTCAAAATCCGGAAAATGTTTACCAATATCTCCTAAAGCTAAAGCACCGAGCATGGCATCGGAGATTGCATGAAGTAATACATCGGCATCCGAATGACCAAGCAAACCTTTTTCGTAAGGAATGTCAACTCCGCCTAAAATGAGTTTTCTGTCTTCAACTAATCTGTGAACATCATATCCTGTACCAATTCTATACATAATCATCCTCTTTTTCAAAAAGTGATAAATACAACATAATCAAATTAAAATCTTCAGGAGTTGTAAGCTTAATATTTAGTTTACTTCCCGGCACAACGGCAACAGGTTGACCTATTAGTTCGCATAATGCGCAATCGTCAGTAACAAGCTGATGATTTTTCTTTGCAATTTCATGTGCATTTACTAATATTTCGCGTTTAAATGCCTGTGGTGTCTGTATCAGTACCAGACTGTTTCTGTCGATAGTTTCAGCAATTGTTGTTCCTCTTACGCGTTTAAC
>JAFWXG010000108.1 GCA_017523005.1 Clostridia bacterium | reverse complement strand
TTTGTTTGATATAAATCCTTTGTTGCGTCTTTATGGTAACGATACATTACTAACAGGTGCGGTAACATTTTTTGCACTTCCGCCCAAGGAAACTACATCAAAGTTTCAACCGCTTTATCGTATGTATAGGCTTTCAAAATGGAATTCTTGCAGAAGTATTGCGTTCCGTGATGTAAAACCGGAGCAAAATATCTATTCTCCGCAAAACATCTTAAACGGATACACAAGACCTTATGGTACTCCTAATATCTGGATAAGTCAGACAAATAAAGAGGAATGGGTAAATGTATCTTTTGATACTCCTAAAAAAATAGGGGATATTGAGCTTATTTTTAATACTATGCTTGAAGAGGATAATATGCCTGACAAATTACCACAGCTTGTTAAAATGTATGATTTGGAGATAGAGCGTGAAGATGGAGAAATCGTATATCTTCCCGATATTAAAAACCATCATCGTGTAGCTTGTCATTCCCTTAATTTAGAGGATGTTACAAGCATTAAGATAAACTTCAAAGAGAACAATGGTTCACCATTTTTTGAGCTGTATGGAGTAAGATTTAAATAAAATCAAAGTTATAAAAGTGTGCGTTTTTGCGTACACTTTTATTATATAATGGAAATTGTGAAAAAAATTGGAAATTTTTAGTGTAAACTATTGACAAAAATTAAAAATAGTGTAAAATAGAGATGTTAGCACTCAAGACCAAAGAGTGCTAAAACATGAAGGAGGAAAAGACATGAATATTAAACCATTAGCAGACAGAGTTGTAATTAAAATGATAGAGGCAGAAGAAACAACCGCAAGCGGTATTGTGCTTCCAGGTGCTGCAAAAGAAAAGCCACAGATGGCAGAAATCGTTGCAGTTGGCCCTGGCGGAGTGGTAGACGGTAAAGAAATTAAGATGGAAGTTAAAGTCGGAGATAAAGTAATTACCAGCAAATATGCAGGTACAGAAGTTAAGTTTGACGGCGTTGAATATACCATTTTAAAACAAAGTGACATTTTAGCAGTTGTAGACTAATTTTTGAGAGGAGATTTTTAAGTTATGGCAAAGGATATTTTGTTTGGCGAAGAAGCCAGAAAATCGCTTGAAAAAGGCGTAAATAAATTAGCGGACACAGTAAAAGTAACACTTGGTCCTAAAGGCAGAAATGTAGTACTTGATAAAAAATTCGGTGCACCCCTTATTACAAATGACGGTGTAACAATCGCAAAGGAAATCGAGCTTGATGACCCATTTGAAAATATGGGCGCACAGCTTGTAAAAGAAGTATCCACAAAGACAAATGATGTAGCAGGCGACGGTACAACAACTGCAACACTTTTAGCACAGGCTTTAATTCAGGAAGGTGTTAAAAATGTGGCTGCAGGCGCAAACCCAATGATTTTAAGACGCGGCATTTCAAAGGCTGTTGATAATGTTGTAGCAACAATTTGTGCAAACAGTGAAAAAGTTAAGGGTAAAGAAGATATTGCCCGCGTTGCTGCAGTTTCAGCTGGAGATGAAGAAATCGGTGCTTTGATTGCTGATGCTATGGAAAAGGTTACAAGCGACGGCGTTATTACAGTTGAAGAATCCAAAACAGCAGAAACTTCTGCAGATATCGTAGAAGGTATGCAGTTTGACAGAGCATACATCTCTCCATATATGGTAACAGACACAGACAAAATGG
>JAFWXG010000107.1 GCA_017523005.1 Clostridia bacterium | reverse complement strand
ATTTGTTGATGGAAAGGTCATAATCATTTGCAACAATTTCAGCCACAGGGACAAAGAAAGACTTATCCGTTCTTTCTCTGCTTTCTTCCTCGGTCAGATTGTGGAAACGGGCAATAATATCGGGAATGTCATTTTCTGACACAACAGACCGCTTATCATCCAGGGAGTAACCGTCCGCTTGCATATCATAGAACCAAACATTGTCCGTGCCGCCATGACCCGTCTTGGTGAAAATCAGAATACCTGTAGATACACCTGCGTAGGGCTTGAATACGCCGCTGGGCATGGAAATAACAGCTTCCAGGCGGTTGCCGTCCACGATTTCCTTGCGGATTGCCTGGTGTGCGGTGGAAGAACCGAACAGGACACCATCGGGAACAATACAAGCGCAGCGACCGCCCACCTTCAGCATACGGAGGAACAGCGCAAGGAACAGCAGCTCCGTTTTCTTTGTCTTGCACACCTTCAGTAGGTCAGTTGATACGGTATCATAGTCCAGGCTGCCCTTGAAAGGAGGATTGGCAAGAATGATGGAATATCTGCCATTATCCAGGTTTTGGTCAGACAAGCTATCACGGTAGGAAATGTTGGGGTTGTCTACACCGTGGGTCATCATGTTCATAGCACCGACACGCAGCATAGTTCTGTCCAGGTCATAGCCAAAGAACATATGATTATTGTAATGGTCTTTCTTCTCACGACTATAGAAAATGGCATCGTGATACTTTTCCTTCAGATATTCGCCAGCAGATACCAGGAAGCCAGAAGTACCACAGGCAGGGTCACATATAGTATCTTCGGGCTTGGGGTCAAGCAGCTCCACCATCATGCGGATAATATGACGGGGGGTGCGGAATTGACCATTGACACCAGCGGTGGACAACTTGGCAAGCAGGTGTTCGTACACATCACCTTTGGTATCTGTGTCCATATTCTTTGCCATGTCCGTATAGATATTGTCCAGGGAATCAACAATCTTTGACAAAAGCTGCGGCGTGGGAATCTTAAAAATGGCGTCGCTCATGTACTGCGAATATGTACTTTCCTTGCTGCCATGCAGATTCTTGATAAAGGGGAAAATCTCGGTCTGCATAAGCTCATACATCTTTTCAGCAGGGAGGTCACGGAATACAGACCATTTGTATTGGTCGTGTCCCTCAAAGATACTTGTATAGGGCAGCTCCAACATCATACTGCTTTTAGCTTTCTTTGCATCCGTTTCGTCCAGGTCGTGAATGAACATAAGATAGGTCATTTGCTCGACCACATCCAAGGGGTTTGTAATACCGCCTGTCCAGAACATTTCCCAGAGGGAATCTATCTTGTTTTTTAATTCGCCAGTCAGCATAGGGTATTCCTCCAATGTATTTTTCTGCACGATAACTCTAGCAGAGGATGTGTCCAAAAAACAGGACTTAACTGTTTTCTGTGATTTCTGCAACATCGGACAGCTCACAATTAAGCGCATTGCAGATTTTCAGCAGTACCGTCATGCTGACCTCTTGATTCTTTGACAGCTTGGCAAGTGTACCACGCCCGATACCTGCAATTTCCAGCAGGTCGGTTTTGTTTTTAATGTTTTTATCAATAAGGGTTTTCCATAGCGGTTTGTAAGAAACGGTTTTCATTCCAGCCACCTCGCAGCAGATGTTTATATCAATTCCATTCTATTTTACCACTACAATGCGGATATTTCAAGAAACGGAAAGAAAATTTCCAATCTTAGAACATAAAAATATAGCAGCAGCCGAATTGGCTGCTGCTATATCTCATACCCACCGATTTCGTGTATTTCCACTATCATCATTATAGAATTTAATCCCTTATATATCCGTTCTGCCCTGCCATATTTTCTGATTTCTTCTATCTTGTATATATACCACAAAAACAAGAAAGGAAGTTTATGCAGAGTGAAAAAAGACAGGCAAACACAAAATGCCATGCGAGACCGATACAAATGGCTTAAAGGACTTGCAAAGTTGAGAAGTTACAATTTCAATGGTAGAGAAAATGATTATCTTTTTATTCTCTATTCCACCATGCGGTCTGTTTTCAGTCCAGAATTAAGTAATGTCCTGTTATCCCTATGCAATGGTAGTCTGGCGTACCCCCGTTCTGATGATGCGATTGCGAAAATCATTGAACACACCAAAAACCGAGATAGACCGTGCAAGTACCATAACGAGGACATTGTTAGCAAACTGAAAATCACGGAACAGGAAATTGCAACCCTGCAAATCGGTCATAACAAAAAGGTCGTGGAGGAACGCAAAATAAGAGCAAACCAAAAAGAGAGTGTGCAAACCTGGGTAAAGGCGTACTATGGTAT
>JAFWXG010000106.1 GCA_017523005.1 Clostridia bacterium | reverse complement strand
TAAGATTTTTCTTACATAATAATCTGCAAGGTCTTCGGCATATTCTTCATTATAACCTTCTGCTATTATTTCGGTAACATGACTTTTAGTATTGTTTAATACTAAAACTCGTCCCCCGTCTTTTTTATACTCTTTATTTCTTCCTGTCGAAAAACTTATAGGCAATTCCCTCTTAACCACACAAATATTGGGTGTTTTCTTCAAAAGTTCCTGACATGATATTTTGTTTCTCTCCATATAGTTTAAAACTAAAACACAACAAAATATACCGTCTTCCTTTGCCCTTTTTCTTAAATTCAAATCTGTTTCTTCATTTAATATAACAGAAAAAAGAAGTTGCATTTGTCTATCACTTAATCCCTTAATGTTCATTTTATTCATTCTTTTGTTAAGACAAAAGCATATATCAGCATTTTTGTCCTGCTTATACATACAGAGTGCTTCAGATGCAAAACAATCTTTACAGTCAATATAAATAGTTTTATCTGTAAGTACAGCGTATTCTAATAATTCCTTGATATAATCTTCTGATTTTTCTGATATTTTATATCTTAATCCGTTAAGAGCAAAGCTTAAATTCTGTTTGAGTGCTCTCATTAAATCTTGTTCTTCTTTAACAGTAATTTTGTCATTGTGCTCATTAAAAAACATGAATGAGCCGTCTCCGTCTTTTGTACTTATATAAATGTTTACAGTGTTTTTTTGCTTTAAAATGATATTATAAAAACACGGATATTTTAATTTGCCATAATTTATAATGTTTCCGCCCGAACTCATCAGTCCTGAAAGACAGGCTAAATACAAAGGTCTGGTTTGTTCTTTGCCGTCCCAGCCTATACCTTTAGATAATCCTTTTTTAAGATATGATACTGCTTTACCAATACCAACCCCTGTCTCTGGGGTTATCTCTCCAAAAATACTTCCTGATATTTCGCCATTTGAAATTGATATATTAGTAGATATTCCCGACTGCTCATCTCCTATTGTGCAATCATTTTCTGCAATTTTAAAAGGAAGTACATATCCGCCTGCTTTTATAAACGAATGGTACCCTGTTTTTGCTCCTTCCCCAACGACTCCTAAATCGAATACAAATGTTCCGTTTTTAATGAGTGCTCCTTTGGCTATAATGGCATTATCCATTTCGCAATCTTTACCAATGTGGACATTGTCCATGATTACTGAATTTTTCAGTATTACTCCGTCATCAATCGTAACACCGCTACCCAAAACCACATTCTCGAGTAATCTGGCATTTTCAGATATAATGCAGTCACGGCCCGTAACAGTACCAACATCAAGATTAGCTTTTAAATAATCAGCCAAGCTCTGCAATCTGTTACACTTTCCTACCCATTCAAATACTATTGGATTTTGTGCTAATACAGCATCCCTTAAGGTAATATGATTTCTTAAAATTTCAAAATTGTCGGGAGTCAAAACATAAACTCCGCCCGCTCCCTCTTTTCCGCATACAGTAAGACCATCATCATATTGTATTAAGCTTTCAAGCGGTGCATCGCTTAACCACTCTCCTTCTATAACAAGAAATGGCTCATTACTGAATTCATTGAATATGCTCTTCCATTCAGTCTTGATTGGAAAATAGCTTATATTTACTCCCCATGGTGTGCCGTTTTCAAAATACGCCTTTATTTTATGTCCTAAGTGGCCTGTCACAATGCCAATCTCTGTTATTCCCGCTTCCTTTAGTTTTATAATATTTCTTTCCAGCACAGGAATGTTCGCAACAGGCAAAAGTCCTTTAGGTATTGTGATTGTGAGCGGTCTTAATTCTTCTCCCTTATCAAAACTTAACACCAAAGCTTTCATAAAAAAATCCTTTCTTTACGAAAATACATATAATTAGTATCCCGTAAAGAAAGGACTGTTATACTTTAAATTACTCTTTGTTAACTATTATTTTGTCGTTTTCAAGCATAAGCTTAATATTATCTCCCGATTTTACTGTACCCTCAAGCATAGCCTCTGCAAGCATATCCTCAACTTTTGATACAATGGCTCTTCTTAATGGTCTTGCGCCGTAAACTACATCAAAGCCTGCATCTGCAAGGAATGATACCGCTTCATCTGTAATTGTCGCATGAATGTCGTTTGCCTCAAGTCTTTCAAATAATGATTTAAGCATCTTATCTGCAATTTTTATTATTTCATCTTTATTTAATCGGTTAAATACAATGATATCGTCTACACGGTTTAAAAATTCAGGACGGAATGTGTGTTTTAAATCAGAAAGTACGCTGTTTTTGATTTGCTCATAGTCGTTTTCAGCTTTTGTTTCATTTCCAAATCCCAATGCCTGTTTAGTTGATACAAGATGATTTGC
>JAFWXG010000105.1 GCA_017523005.1 Clostridia bacterium | reverse complement strand
TCGATAGTTGCACCAAAGATAATGTTTGCAGACGGATCAGCATACTGCTGAATGAGTTCTGCTGCCTGGCGAACTTCCAAAATACCAAGGTTTGCACCTGACAAGTTAATGATAACGCCTTTAGCACCATCAATAGAAGTTTCAAGAATCGGGCTCTTGATAGCAAGCATAGCTGCTTCTTCAGCACGATTATCGCCTTTAGCGATACCGATACCCATGTGAGCATAACCTGAATTTGCCATGATAGACTTAACATCTGCAAAGTCAAGGTTAATAAAGCCATGACCTGTAATAATATCGGAAATACTCTGAATACCCTGACGCAAAATATCGTCTGCAATTACAAACGCGTCTGTCAAAGTAGTATTTTTCTGAGCAACCTCAAATAATTTATCATTTGGAATTGTGATAAGTGTATCAACTGCTTCTTTCAAGTTTTCAATACCTGTCAAAGCGTTTTCCATACGAACTCTGCCTTCAAAACTGAAAGGCTTTGTAACAACGCCGACTGTCAAAATGCCCATTTCACGAGCAAGTGCAGCTACGATAGGAGCAGAGCCTGTACCTGTTCCGCCGCCCATACCGGCAGTTACAAAAATCATGTCAGCACCTTTGATAGCCTGTCCGATTTCTTCAATGCTTTCTTCAGTAGCTTTTTTACCAATCTGCGGGTCAGCGCCTGCGCCTAAACCCTTTGTAATTTTTTCACCAATCTGAATTTTAATATCAGCCTGCGAATTTATAAGAGCCTGCTTGTCTGTGTTGATTGCAATAAATTCAACGCCCTTAAAGCCAGCCTTAATCATTGTGTTAATGGCATTATTACCACCGCCGCCGCAGCCGATTACTTTAATATTCGCACCATTGTTGCCGTCTACGATAAAATCCATAGCCATATCCTTTTCCTCCTTAAGTATACACTTACTATTATTATAGTACAAATTTTTCAAATTGTAAATATAAATTTTTAAAATTTTTCAACAATTTCTAATTTTTTTAATTTATTCCTGCTCGTTCGGGGTAAAAATTGCCTTACCCTCGACTGTAAGACGGATTGTACCTGCTTCTGACGGCGCAAGTTCGTCTATTGCCGCCTGTAGCATCATGAGCTTGTAATCTATTCTGTAGCCGTCCCCTACCACAACTCGTTTGTTTTTGTCAAAAGAAAATTCTATTGCATCTGTTTTTGTAATATCAAGTTCAGAAACTCGGTCATAAAGTCCGTACTCATTAAGTTTTTCATAAATTACCATAAAGGCTTTTGAACTTTCTTCACTTTTATCCTCTATAAGCTGACCAAGTACAAGTCCCTCTATTATTGCGCCCTTAAGACATGGTATGTTTTGGGGCGGAGCATCAATCTGCTCTAAAAGTCTTCCGTCTTTATCAATCAAGATAATAATTCCGTTTTCATCAAGATACGCAACAGGCACTCTTTCTGTAATGCTTACCCTTATGCCGTCAGGAAGTTTTCTTTTTACCTTTGCAGTTTCGACATAAGGAATTTTCATTAAATTCTGTTCCCCGCGATGAAGATTAAGCTTAAAGATGTTATCGCCCTGACTATATGAAATAGCCGACTTTATCTCTCCCCTTGAAACCTTTTCGTTTCCCTTTATGTCTATCCAGTCTATGTTGAAAAAAGGCGTAAGCATTAAAACGAGCAGAGTAACAACAACCAGCAATAAAAAACCGCCGATTTTCGCTACCCTGTTGCCCCGTTTTCTCATGCGAACTATTTTTTTGTTCTTTGTCTTCTTTAAAATCATCTTTTTATCCTTCGCGTTTTATATCAGCACCAAGCATACCTAATGCCTGCTCGATGTTTACATACCCACGGTCTAAATATTCTGTGCCTTCCATAACTGTTTTGCCTTTTGCCATAAGTCCTGCAATACAAAGCGCGCCTGCGCCCCTTAATTCGCGTGCAACTACATTGGCCCCATAAAGACAAGGCACTCCGCAAACAACTGCTACTCTGTTATCAAGCCTTATATCTGCACCCATTTTTAAGAGTTCTTCTACATGACGAAATCTGTTTTCAAAAATTTCTTCATGAATAACCGCCGTACCATGCGCAACCGAAAGACATGAAGTAAGCGGTGCTTGCGCGTCTGTAGGAAACCCTGGGAACACTTGCGTTCTTACCCTTTTAGGGCTTTTAAGTTTTCCGTCAGACCAAACAGAAATTGAATTTTCGTTTGCATATATTTCACAGCCTGTTTCTCTTAAAACAGACAAAACTGCCTCCATGTCCTCTGCTTTAACACTGTTAAGGCGTATGTTTCCGCCTGTTCCCGCTACCCCAAACAAATATGTTGCGGCAACAATCCTGTCGCCACGGACTTCAAACTCTGTGCCATGCAGATTTTCTGTGCCCTCTATTACAAGTGTTTTTGTACCTGCTCCGGAAATTTTACCGCCCATCGCATTGATAAAATTCTGAAGCTCTACAATTTCGGGTTCTAATGCAGGGTTTGAAATAACAGTTGTTCCTTTTGCGGTAACTGCTGCCATCATAGCGTTTTCGGTAGCACCAACACTTGGGAATTCTAAATGAATTTTACAGCCGTTAAGACCTTTTGAATAACACGAGATACATTCTCCTTCTTCAACCACATCTGCACCAAGCATTTTAAGTGCTTTGATATGTATATCTACAGGCCTTGCACCAATCTCGCACCCTCCCGGTGTGCAGAGCGCAGCACCGCCTGTCATACCAAGCAGTACGCCCATAAACATGACTGAAGAACGCATTTTATTCATCAGTTCTTTTGGTATTTCAGACCTCTCAACATTTTTAGTATTTACTGTTAAAATTCCGTCATTTAAGTCTGCCATTCCGCCTAAATGGTTAATAATCTCGCAGGCAGAACGGACATCTGAAATGTCAGGACAATTATATATAACACATTCGTCTTTACACAAAATACAAGCTGCAATAATAGGAAGCACCGCATTTTTAGAGCCTTGAACTTTAATTTCTCCGCTTAAGCGTCTGCCCCCGTTAATTACAATCTTTCCCACCAAAATCACCCCATAATACAGGGTATGCAGGAATTATAAATGTGTGTTTTTCTTCTGTTTGATTTCAGCACCGTCAGCCTGACGGGAAATATTTAGTAATACTCCCATTTCTCCCATTGTAAACAAAAGTGCAGTACCGCCTGATGAGAAGAACGGCAACGGCATACCTGTAACAGGTATTAAGCTTGTTACAACCGCAATATTTATAAGCACCTGCAGAGAGATAAGAG
>JAFWXG010000104.1 GCA_017523005.1 Clostridia bacterium | reverse complement strand
GGACACTAGATCCTAAGTCTAGCGCGTCTGCCAATTCCGCCACTGGCGCAGATATTAAATTTTAGTTGTTAGCATTTACACGAGCCGTACTTCGTTAGCAAACCTTCAGGGACTTGAACCCCCACGTCGTTGACACCAGAACCTAAATCTGGCGCGTCTGCCAATTCCGCCACATCCGCATATTATATAATTTGACAAATTCTGTCAGCTTGTGATATAATCACAAATGTAAGTATACCATATTTTTTATAAAAAATCAAGGTGTTTTATGAGGAAAATTTATTTTATTTTAAATCCAAAAGCAGGACAAGGTAACAAGATAAAAAAACTTATTCATAAAATAAAAGATCAAGTTCCAGAATCTGAAATATACATTACAAAATCTCAGGGAGATGCTGAGGATTTTGTGAGAAATGCTTGTCTTTCACATTCTTCTTGTGACAGTTTACGGTTTATCTCGTGTGGTGGAGATGGTACATTCAACGAGATATTAAACGGTGTTGTAGGTTTTCCAAATGCAGAAGTAGGCATTGTTCCAATCGGTACAGGAAATGATTTTTGCAGAAATTTTGATGATTGCGGAGATTTTTTCGATCTCTCAGCACAGGCAAACGGAACATCAATTTCGTGCGACGCAATCAAATATACATCAAATGAGAAAACAAGATTTTGTGCAAATATGTTTAATATTGGTTTTGACTGTAATGTGGTGGATTTGGCCGCAAAACTTAAAACCTATCCTTTGATTTCAGGTCCGCTTGCCTATCTTCTTGCAGTACCCGCCATACTCATTGCTAAAAAGGGTGCAAACATTGCTATAGAGGCAGACGGTAAAAATATTTATAACGGTGAGCTTTTACTTACATCAATAGCGAACGGCAAGTTCTGCGGTGGCGGAATGAAGAGCAATCCTGACGCATCAATACACAATGGGTTTATTGACTTAAACATTATCTATAATGTTTCAAGATTTGAATTTTTAAAGAAATTTCCGTTTTATATAAAAGGAACTCATGGTAAATTGCCAGACATAAAAAAAGTTATTTTAAACTTAAAGGCAAAGAAAATGACAATTACCCCAAACAACAAATCAATAAGACTTTGTACTGACGGGGAAATTTCGAATGCAAACAAAATTGATTTTGAATGTGTTAAAGACGCCTTTAAGTTTGTTTTACCCGAATCAAACAAAGCGTAATACTTAATGTATTACGCTTTATGTTTTTTTAAGAAATCACATTGATCAGCAAGATCTGATAGCATATCTATGTATTCTGCACCATCTTTAAGTTTTAAAATTTCTGTACAAACTTTCGTTACCTTTTCAATAAATTCTGGTTCTAATTGTTCAACTTTAAGACTTCTTGCCAAAGGACACATACCTTTTGCACGCGGGTCCATTATAATTTGAAGTTTCTTACCCTCTCCTATATGACGATAAGGCAACAATGGGAAAATTCTGCACGCAAGAGGTCTTAAAGAACGGTCACATTTTCCTTTACATATCAATAGCTTTGCAGTTGATTTCTCACCGTATTCGCAGCTAGATTTTACTATTTTAGCAAAACGCTTGCCTTTAAACATTTTAGCTTCATTTGGGAACAACAGCATTCCTGCTTCCCCATCTTTTCCGTCTTTACAGCACACAGCATCACATAAAACACCACAGTCTTTTTTTAAGGGTGTAACATCATCTAACAATTCATATAAAGGTGTATAAAAATCCCTTGGACTTACGCCTTTACTTTTTTTAAAACAACGCATGACCATTCCCCTTCTTCATACGAATTTTCTACATAGAAGCCTTTCTCTGTTACAGTGTCAACAACTTCGTCGCAACGCTCTGAAATTATGCCTGAAATAACTAATGTTCCGCTTTCATCAACAAAATCTCCAAAATACCCGCTCATAGCCTTAAGTACATCTGCAACAATATTTGCTACTACTACATCATACTTTTTAGAAGAAAGAGTTTGTCTTAATTTTTCGTCTGTAATAATGTTGCCACAGTGAGCAGTAAATGTTTGCTCTTTGATATTGTTCTGTAGTAAATTTTCTTTGGCCACACGGACAGAATTTAAATCAATATCTACCATCGTTAAATCATTAGCACCGAGTAAATGTGCCCCGATAGATAAAATTCCGCTTCCGCATCCTAAATCTAAAACGCTGTCATTTTCTTTTATAATTCTTTCTAATGCTTCAAGACATAGCTTGGTTGTTTCATGAGTGCCTGTACCAAAGCTTGAACCTGGGTCAATTTCTAAAATTTTTCTGTTTTCAGGGTTGTCTGTTTTTTCCCATGTAGGCTTAATCAAAATGGAATTTCCTACATTAAATGGCTTAAAAAACTTTTTCCAGTTATTTTCCCAGTCTTCTTCACATACATTTTTCAGTGTAATTTCAAGACTGCCGTATTGGTCGCCAAGCAAAGGTAATGCCTGTTTTAAAGCTGAAAGTGTTTCTGCGCCCTGTACATTTTCAGGGATATATATTGTCATGCGTGTATCCCCTTCTTTTAAGTGCATCAAACTTTCATCAACATAATCCCAATATGTTTCTGTACCCTCTAAAAACTCATTAAAATCATCAGGATTTTCAATCTGAACTCCTGTTATTCCCAAATTAAGAAGAAGTCCTGTTATCGGCTCTATTCCTTGAGTATTGGTAGTAATTACAACTTCTGTCCAGTTCATTTTATTTCCTTTCCTTACTTAAAAAGTTCACGCATTTTGCTCATAAAACTGCTTTTGTTTTCACTGTTTCCGCCTTCTAACCCTTCAAATTCTTTCAAAAGGTCTTTTTGTTTTTGGGTTAAGTTTCTCGGCACATCAATAACAACATTAAAATAGTGCTCGCCTGTACCAAACACCTTTTTGATACCTTTGTTTTTAATGCAAAACCGTGTTCCTGTCTGAGTTCCCTCGGGCAATTTATACTTTTCTTTGCCATAAATTGTAGGCACTTCAATCTCTCCGCCTAAGGCTGCCTCAGCAAAGCTGATTGGAACATCGCAATACACATCTGCACCTTTTCTCTTAAAGATAGGGTGCGGTTTTATCTGAATACCGATAAGCAAATCACCGTAAGGACCGCCGTTTGAACCTGCATTACCAAACCCGCGCTTTTGTAAATACTGACCATGGTCAATACCCTGTGGAATATCAAGGTTAATCTTCTTATTTTTTTGAGCAACACCTTTACCGCTACAATTAGGACAAGGAGTTTTGATAATTTTACCCTTGCCACCGCAACGGGTACATGGTCTTGATGTCATCATATTGCCAAGCATAGTTCTCTGGACCTGCTTAATCTGACCTGTTCCACGACAGTCAGGACAGGTATCGACAGTAGTGCCTTTTTTTGCGCCTGTTCCGTTACAGTCTGAACATACTTCAATTCGTTTGAATGAAAGTTCTTTTTTAACACCAAATGCTGCCTCTTCAAATGTTAAGGTCGCATTTATTTCTATATCAGAGCCTTGACGAGGTGCATTCTGACGAGCGGATGAAGATGAAAAACCGCCACCGAAAAATGTGTCAAATATATCTCCCACATCAGAGAATCCACCAAAGCCTGCACCACCAAAACCACTGCCTGCGGCGTTGGGGTCTACACCTGCGTGACCAAACTGGTCATAACGGCTTTTCTTTTCGGGGTCGGATAACACTTCGTAAGCTTCGTTTACTTCTTTAAATTTTGTTTCTGCTTCTTTATTGCCAGGATTCATGTCGGGATGGTATTTTTTTGCCATAGAACGATAAGCTTTTTTTATTGAAGCTTCGTCCGCTCCTTTTTGAATACCCAGCACTTCATAATAATCGCGTTTGTCTGCCATAATTTTGTTACCTTTCAAAGTGGTAAAAGCAGAGCGAATATCACCCTGCTTTTACATATAATTTAAAATAAATTATTCGTCGTCTACTACATCGCCGTTTGCTTCGTTTGTAGCGTCTGCTCCAGGCTGTCCTTCTGGATTTGCCTGTGCATAAAGTTTTGCAGAGATTTCATAGAATTCCTTCTGCAATTCTTCTGTTGCAGATTTAATTGCGTCTGTATCAGTGCCTGCCAATGCTGTTTTAACCTTTTCGCAAGCAGATTTTACTTTAGCTGTATCTTCTTCTGTCACCTTATCTTTAAGCTCTTCTAAGGCTTTTTCAGACTGGTAAACTAAAGTATCTGCCTGATTGCGGATTTCAATAGCTTCTTTCTTCTTTTTATCTTCTTCTGCAAACTGTTCTGCCTCTTTTACTGCTTTGTCAATATCTTCGTCAGAAAGATTTGTGCTTGCAGTAATTGTGATTTTCTGTTCCTGTCCTGTGCCTAAGTCTTTTGCAGATACATTTACGATACCGTTTGCGTCAATATCAAAAGTAACTTCAATCTGAGGAATTCCTCTTGGTGCAGGAGCAATACCTGACAACTGGAAACGACCAAGTGTCTTATTATCCTGTGCCATTTCACGCTCGCCCTGTAAGATATGAATATCTACTGCGGT
>JAFWXG010000103.1 GCA_017523005.1 Clostridia bacterium | reverse complement strand
TTTGGAAAAGCTTAAAGGCCAGCATGAGATTATAGAAAAAATCATGGACTACCGCACATACACTAAATTAAAATCCACCTATGCAGACGGTCTTTATCAGGTAATTCGGCCCGAAACAGGCAAAATTCATTCAAGCTTTAACCAGACAGTAACCGCAACAGGGAGAATAAGCAGTACAGAGCCTAATCTACAAAATATTCCTGTAAGAATTGAGCTTGGCAGACAGATAAGAAAGATGTTTATTGCATCTGACCAAAACCACATTTTAATAGACGCCGACTATTCACAAATTGAACTTCGCGTTTTATCACATATTGCAAAAGACGAAACTATGTCAAATGCTTTTAAAGCGGGAACAGACATTCACGCTGTCACAGCGTCTGAAGTTTTTTCTGTTCCGCTTGACGAGGTTACTTCCGAGATGCGAAGCAAGGCAAAGGCGGTTAACTTTGGCATTGTGTACGGAATTGGCGAGTTCAGTTTAGCTCAGGACATAAAGGTTACAAGAAAACAAGCGGCGGCATATATTGAGAATTATTTAAACACCTACAAAGGTATTGCAAAATTCATGAAGGATACTGTCGAATTTGCAAAGGAACACGGGTATGTAAAGACCTTAACAGGCAGACGCAGATATATTCCTGAAATTACTTCTTCTAATTTCAATTTAAGGTCGTTCGGGGAAAGAGTTGCTATGAATGCGCCAATTCAGGGGTATGCGGCAGATATTATTAAAATCGCCATGGTTAAGGTGTATGAAAGACTTTTAAAAGAAAATTTAAAATCAAAACTCATCCTGCAGGTTCACGACGAACTGATTATTGACGCATTGAAAGAAGAACAGCACCAAGTTGAAAAAATCTTAAAAGAAGAAATGGAAAATGCTGTAGCCCTTTCTGTTCCGCTTATTGCAGACATGAAAGCAGGAAACAGCTGGTATGAAACGAAATAAAGGAGGGAAACGGCATGGTAATAGGTATTACGGGCGGAAGCGGTGTCGGAAAGACCACTGTTTGCGAGTGGTTTTTTAAGCATGGTTTTAAGGTAATTGACGGCGATAAAATTTCCCGCGAGGTTACTCTGCCTGGTTCCCCTGTTTTAAATTTAATTTCAAAAACCTTTGGCAAAGAATATATTTTGCCAAACGGCGAATTAGACAGACGGAGTTTAGGGAAAAGAGTTTTTTCCAGTCCTGACGACTTAAAAAAGCTAAACGAAATTATTCATCCTGCCATTACAGAGAAAGTAAAAGACGAACTTTGTAATACTAAAAATGCTGTAATTGACGCGGCGGCACTGCACGAATGCGATGTATATAAACTATGTGATTACAGTATATTTGTATCAGCGCCCTTAAGCGTTCGTGCTAAAAGGATTGCAAAAAGAGATAATATCTCGGAAGAATACGCTTATCTTCGCATAAATGCACAAAAAAGCGACCATTATTACAGAGAAAAATGTAAATTTGAGATTATAAACGACGGACAAAAATCAACAGATGAGCAACTGGAGGCATTAGGACTTTGTTAAAAAGATTATTCATTTTATGTCTTGCGGGACTTATTGTGTGGGGCGGAGTTAAAACAATTTTTGATATCTTCCCCGCGAATTACATGGAAGAAATCAAGGAATTTTCGCAGAAAAACGGATTAGAGCCAAGTCTTGTGCTTGCCCAAATCAAAGCAGAAAGCGGGTTTAATCACAACGCAAAATCCAAAAAAGGCGCGCTTGGTCTTATGCAGGTTATGCCCGAAACAGGCACTTGGTGTGCTAAAAAGTTAAACATTTCAGACTTTGAAGAAAATTCACTGTTTATACCAAAAATCAATATTGAAATCGGGTGTTGGTACTTAAGCTACCTTTTAAGCAAAACAGACAGCATTGAATGGGCGCTTGCCTCTTATAATGCAGGACTTTCCAATGTTCAAAAGTGGAAAGAAAGCGGTATTCACACTATAGAGGACATTCCTTTCCCCGAAACAAAGACTTATGTAAAAAAAGTTTTAGGGTATAAGAAAATATATGAAAATCTCTATAAAAAGGAGTTAAAATCATGAATTTAAGATACTTAAGAAAACAAGTCAACAAAAAAGACTTTGCTTGCACAACCAAGGCAATATGGCACAAAAGCGAAAGACAAACAGATTTTGAGTTTCCAAAATTGAGCCTTTGTCTTTTCCGCAAAAAGTTTGATTTGGAGCAAATGCCAAAAAACGCTGTA
>JAFWXG010000012.1 GCA_017523005.1 Clostridia bacterium | reverse complement strand
TTGGATTATCAACAACTCCTGATTTTTTTAAGCCTGTCGCTTTTGTAATGGCATTATAAAATATTGTTGCAAGCTCTTTGTTTGTCATATTAGAATATGACGGACATTCGTCCGAATAATAAACCTGTGTACCGTTTACAGATGCGGAAGTTGATGCGTTATTATGTATACTTAAATACATAAAAGCATTTTTTTCATTTGCAATAATCGGACGGTCATATATGTTTATATATTTGTCTGTTGTTCTTAACATACAGGTTTCTATACCTGCTTTTTTTAACAATTCATTAGTTTTAAGCGAAATAGCCAGATTTAGTTCTTTTTCATATATTTCTTTTTCAATTTTTGGTTTTTCTATAAGCTCAAGCAGGTTGCCGTCGGTATCTAATGCACTTTCATCATACAAAGTACCAATCGCACCTACTTCACTTCCGCCGTGTCCTGCATCTATAAACACAACTCTCTTATCGTCGTTATGTACAAATACATCACTTCTGATTGAAATTACATAATCGTCTTTTTCTTTTTTCTTGACAATTTTATATTTCACATCATCTTTAACATCAAGTACTACACGGGCAGTATCTTTTGTAAACTGACCAAATCTTACAGATGTTAAAAATTCGTCGTCACACTCAATTTTATCAGAATCAGTTTCCATTCTTGTGTCAGAAAAATCAAATATAAGACGGGTTGGCTCCTTCAATGTTGATGCTGTAATATCAGCATTCCCTACATTTTTTAATCTTATAATTGTTTCGTCATCATAAGACTCTACATAAGCTTTTGTCAGATAATACTTATATTCAACCTTAGGCAAAACATTTACTATATAATTTTCCGGGTCCCATTCCACATCAAAGCCTAAGTTTTCTGCAACAAATCTCACAGGTATCATTGTTCTGTCATCTACAATGAGTGCCGGAACATCCATAGTTGTTTTAAGCTTGTTTATTGTAGCATTTTTGCTCCCTATAGTTAAAACAATTACATCCTCATTATATTCGACAGTAACTGTTTTCTTTGCAGAATTCCATGTAATATCTGCGCCTAATTCTTCAAAAAGTGCGCGCGCAGGAATAAGTGTTCTGTCCTCACGGATTACAGGCGGAACATCGCACTTGACAACTTTTCCGTCATATTTTAAAGTAATTTCCGGATGAGAAGCAGAAACAGGTATGAATATACTTAGTATTAAACACACTGATAAAATGATCGTAAGTAATCGTTTCATATCTTATTCCTTTCAACAATAATAACTACCTTTAAATTATAACAGAAATTTCGATAAAATTCAACATGATAATATTAACAATTCTATTGTAAGAACATTAAATCTATGTTAAAATATACTTAAGATTTGGTTTTGGGAGTTAAAAATGAAAAAAATTCACTTTAGCAGTATTGATTCTACTAACACATACGGAAAAGAATTTATTTTGACTAATAAAGAATTTCACAAAACGCTTATAACTGCTGATATGCAAACAAACGGAAGAGGTCGGTTAAATAAAACCTTTTACTCTGAAAACGGACTTTATATGTCTTTACTCCTTGACGATAGGCATAAAGACTACCCACTTACACTTACCTCAGCTGTTGCAGTTTCCAATGCAGTTAAAGAGCTTTTTAATATCGACTTAAAAATAAAATGGGTAAATGATTTGCTCTATAATAATAAAAAGGTTTGCGGAATTCTTACAGAAGCTATATATGAGGAAAACAAGGTCAAAGGTTTTGTGTGCGGAATTGGATTAAACACAAAAAATGTTATTATTCCACCTGATTTAAAAGAAATTGCAGATGTAATTCCCACTGAAAAAACTAATGAACTTACAGAAAGAATAGCAGAAAAAATTATTTATATGTATGAAAACAACATCTCTCCTGTTAAGGCTTATAAAGAAAATCTAATTTTGAATGTGCCTGTTTGCGCTTACAAAAATGATAAAAAACTGTTTACAGGAATTGCAACTGATATTTTAGAAAACGGTAATCTGGTTGTTGTGGAAGATAATAATACACATATATTAAATTCAGGAGAAATCAGCATTATATACAAAAACAAGGAAGAAACAAAATGAAAGATATTTTACTTATTGGAATAAATTCAAAATACATTCACTCAAATCTTGCGATAAGATATATGGCAAGCTATGCAGATTTGCCGTTTTTTGAGTGTACTATAAATGATGACATTTTTTCTGTTTATGCAAAGCTTGTAAACAGAAAAGAAAACTATTTTTGTTTTTCGGTATATATATGGAATGTTGAATTTATTAAAAAACTATGTAGTATGTTACACTCTTCAAGGCCAGATATAAAAATCATTTTAGGCGGTCCTGAAGCGGGATATAATAAGGAGTATTTCTTTGTTAACCACCCGTTTGTTTTCGGTGTTGTT
>JAFWXG010000102.1 GCA_017523005.1 Clostridia bacterium | reverse complement strand
TATAATCTATAGTCCCCACACCATTCACAGCATCAGCAGATGAATAGTTAGTAGTATTTGCAGCATACACCGGCATTCCAAATACTGAAACGAGCATAAGTGCTGCTAAGACAAATCCAATAAGCCTTTTCATAGTATTATCCTCTCCTTAGACGTTAGTTATAATTATTATAACATAGATTGTCTATATTTGCAACACATTTTTTATTTCCGAACCAAAAACAATCCTTGACTTTAAGACCTTGTTTTAATATAATGTTATCATAAAACAATTTAAATCCTCATATAGTTTAACAAGTTAAATATATGGGGTGAATAGCTTGAAAGGGTATATCGAAAAAAGAGCAATAGAATTGTCTGAATATATAGTTAAAAACAAGTGTACTGTGCGTGCTGCCGCAAAGAAATTCGGCGTATCAAAGTCAACAGTTCATAAAGATGTTGCTATCCGCATGACAGAAATTGATAAAAATTTATTAAATGAGGTTAGAAAGGTTTTAGATGATAATCTTGAAACAAGACATATAAGAGGCGGAAATGCTACCAAAGAAAAATACCAGAAATTAAAAAGCTCTAAAGCATAATTTATACATATTACAGGTGATAAAATGAAGAAGATTTACAAAATAGTAATGACAGGCGGTCCATGCGCCGGAAAAACTACTGCACTCAAAAAAATAAACGAAGAATTTTCAGGATGCGGGTTTACAGTCTTAAACATTCCAGAAACAGCTACAGAATTGATTTCAGGCGGAATTTCACCGCAATCTGTCGGCTCGTGGGTGTTTCAAAACCATTTATTAAGACTTCAGCTTTACAAGGAAAAAATATTTGAAAGCGCTGCAAACGCTCTTGATGCTGATAAAATACTTATGATTTTTGACCGCGCGGTTATGGACAACAAGGGATATATGGAGCATGAAGCGTTTTACAAAATGATTGATGAAGCAAATCTTACAGAGCAGGAGCTTCTCGCCCGCTATGATGGTGTATTGCACATGGAAACTGCAGCCAAAACATCAAAAGAGTTATATCAGTTAGAAAATAATCAGGCAAGGTTTGAAACAGTAGACGGAGCAATTAAAACAGATGACGATTTGTATATTGCATGGAAAGACCATCCCAATTTTTATGCAATTAAGAGTGATGTTTGTTTTGATAAAAAAATAGACTGCTTATTAAAATCAATCTATGATATTATAAAAAATAACCCCCGATAAACGGGGGTTTATTTTATAAATTAGAAACCATTTCTGTCTTCACGAACACGAATTAAAACTTCATTCAATGTGTTTTCAACACCATTTAATGCGTTTGTAACATACTCCTTAGTTGCCATTCTCATGTTGCGCGCTTCTGTTTGGGCATTATCCATAATTTCTCTCGCTTTTTCTTCTGCAAGACGGGAAATCTCGTGCTCGCTTACCATAACAGTAACTTTGTCTGCCGCACTTTTGATAATGTTATCTGCTTCACGCTCTGCATCACTGATAATTCTCTGTCTGTCAGCCGCAATTTTCTGGGCTTCCTTAATTTCCTCAGGCATTTTTAAACGGATGTCCTGAATAGTTTCAAATAAATCTTCCTTGTCTGCAAAACATTTTGATGTAAATGGAATACTAAAAGAATTCTCCAAAGTATCTTCCAATATTTCGATCAATCTCATAACTTCCAATTCCACAAGTGTTTCCTCCTTTATTTTAACTTCTGTTTTATTTCATCAATAATAGGTTCCGGAACAAGTCCGTTTAAATCGCCACCCAATGCACCAATTTCTTTAACAATGCTTGAGCTTAAGAATGAATAATTCTGGCTTGTTGCCATAAATAATGTTTCGGTGTTGGGATTTAAGCTTTTATTTAGTAGTGCCATTTGAAATTCATACTCAAAATCCGAAACAGCACGAAGTCCCTTGATAATCACTTTTGCATCTCTTTTTTTTGCATAGTCTGCGAGCAGACCGTCAAAGGTTACAATTTCTATGTTTTTTATATCTTTTGTAACTTTTTCAATAACATGTATTCTCTCTTCAACAGTAAACAACGGCCTTTTGCTGCGGTTAACTGATACAGCAACAATAAGGTGGTCAAAAATTTCTGCTGAACGATGGATAATATCTAAATGACCGTTAGTTACAGGGTCAAAACTACCCGGATAAATAGCTGTTTTCATAATTAAATCCTTTTGTATAAAGTTATATATACTCTTCCGTATTTTGCCTGTCTTATCATTTCAAAGTTATGATAATCTGTAGGTTGATACTCAGTTTCAAGCATAGCGACCGCATCTTCCCCAGTAACACCAGGCAAAAGCTCCATTGCTATGTCCTCAATACCTTTAGAATACGGCGGGTCTAAAAAGACAAGAGTATATTTTTCTTTTGTTTTATTAAGATGTGCTTTAAAGTCCGACAAAAAGATAGATGCTCTATCATTTAGCTTGGTAAGCTCTAAGTTTTTTCTTGTAGCATCAAGTGATGCTTTTGACATATCCACAAAGTCACAATGCTTAGCACCGCGACTTAGTGCCTCTATACCAAGACTGCCCGAGCCACTGAACAAATCAAGCACATTAGCGTCCTTTAAATACGGATAAAGCGATGAAAACACAGATTCCTTAACGCGGTCAAGAGTAGGTCTTACATCTAACCCACAAGGTGTAATCAGTTTACGACCTTTTGCTTCTCCTGAAATTACCCGCATTTCATCCTCCGCCTTATTAAAAATATAAACACCTATTTATATTTTACAACAAACGAAAAATTTGTCAAGGGGGTATTCACTATTTTTTAATAAAATTTTTAACTTTTTTGTGTTTTTTTGCTTTTAATTCAAAATTCGATTATTGCCTTTTGTAAAATAATAAGAGTTAATATGATGGTTTAGTATTTTCTTTTCTCCATCTGTTGCTTTTAATATACCCTTAAGCAATTTATCAACCGCTTCCTTTGCCTTATACAAAAGTGCTGTATCTTCCATGGGGTTTGCGGTTTTGAGTGCAGGAAGTCCGTGCTGTCTTGTGCCGAAAAAGTCACCAGGTCCTCTTAATTCGAGGTCTTTCTCGCTTATGTAAAACCCATCAGATGATGTTTCTATTACTGTTAAT